>NZ_JAEQCF010000111.1:0-18413 GCF_020738625.1 Microcoleus sp. PH2017_09_SFU_O_A | reverse complement strand
ATCTTGACTCCAGGCAAGTCTAATATATAGTCTAAATAAAAGTCCATGACAGTAAATGTATTGTTTGTTACATTATACACCATAAAGTCAGGAGAGCCCATTCCCCATCCTTGCTCAGAAATTGCTCTGGCTAAGTTGGGATTCTTGACCATGTTCTTGACTGCTAGATCTTCCACCACAATCACTTGGTTTTCGTTGACTATCTTGCGGGATAGCTTAGGTCGAAAATCTTCGCGGATTCTGGCAATTTTGCCAGTGACTTTAGCAACCAGTTTTTTCGCTTTTCTACGATTACTGGTTCCCGTTTTCTTCGCAAGTTTACGCTGTTTGCGTTTCTTATTGCGTTCCAGCTTTTGCAACTTGCGTTTGACTCGTTTGGATTGATTGTGTTTATTGCCATCAGACGCGATCGCGAAATCTTTCAATCCAAGATCTACGCCGATTGCACTATTGCTCGGTTGAATTGTCTCTTGGGACACTTCAAACAAGATTGATGCAAAGTAGGTGCCATCGCTGTTCATTGAAACAGTCACGCAACCTTGCGATGCCCTTGGCAAGTCACGATGAAATTTGGTTCGGACGGTTCCCAATGTACCCGGGAATTTGATCGATTTTTCCGCGACGTTGAGCAAGACATTCTGAGGATACCCAACACTTTGTTTTGCTCCTCTTTTCTTGAAAGTCGGATACTTGGCTCTGCCCTCAAAAAAATTGACAAACGCACTGCTGAGATTGAATGTGACCCGTTGCAATGATTGAGAATAGGCGAGTCCCAACCATTCAAATTCACGCTTCAAATCGGGTAGCAACTTATCCATTGCAGCTTTGCTCAGACCTTTCCCAGTATCCTTGTATCCTTCGGTTGTCAAGTGCAGCATTCGGTTATACAACCATCTGCAATTACCGAAACATTGGGCAAGATATTGTTCCTGATCTTGACTGGGATAAATTCTGAGTTTGACTGCTTTGTACATTAGCCCGCAATTTCTACGGTTTTTTTACATTCATGGTAGCATAGGTTTCGACAATGTGTATAAAGTTACCATTAAGAATTTGTTCGTCTCGTCATGATTGCTTTCCCTTGTTTCACTACGTTGAGCCTCGGTCAAGCAATCCTCCAAGGGCTCACTCGCATTCATCCCCCACCAAATCAAAGATTATGATGGGGGCATTCTGCTGCTTCGAGGTAAAGTGCGATCGCACAATCGATGCAGCCGCATGGGGAGTATCTTGAATGTCGATCGACAGGCGCCACGCACAGAAGGCGGGAATTGAGGCGATGGATGTGCGATCGAACCTATCTTGTCAAAGCCCTTGGCTGCTGCTGCGTTGCGATCGTGGATTAGCTGTTGAGATTAAGCAACTGTTTTCGATTTGGCTTTAATAGGTATTGCGATCGCAAACTCTGCACCCTTTCCGGGAGTTGAATTCACCTCCAGAGTCCCAGCATGGGTGTCAACCGCGATCGCACGAGCAATGGCTAATCCCAAACCTGTGCCTTTACCAACAGCCTTACTGGTAAACTGGTGGTCGAAGATTTTCTGTTTTACTTCGTCAGTCATACCTATACCATTATCTCGAATAGAAATAACGACAGATTGAGAGTCATTCGATAGTTCAGTCTTAACCCAAATGCAATTTGGCTGAGCTTTTATTTCCTCAAAACTGCGTCCCTGATTCGATTCTTCCAGGGCATCAATAGCATTGGCAAGCAAATTCATAAACACCTGATTGAGTTGTCCGGCATAACATCGCACAGCAGGTAAACTTCCATACTGTTTAACAACTTCAATTGCTGGACGTGTTTCGTTAGCTTTGAGGCGATATTTGAGAATCATTAAAGTGCTATCAATACCATCGTGAATATTGTAAGCAACAGGAGAGCTGCTATCGGCGCGAGAAAACGTTCTCAGACTGGTGCTAATGTCACGAATCCGAATCACGCCCTCTTTCATCGAGCCAATTAATTTGGGTAAGTCTTCACGAATGTAATCCAAATCGATAGCATCGATTTCCTTTTGAATTACTTCCCCTGGTTCAGGAAAATTTTCTTGATATAGGTCAATTAAACCAAACAAATCTTTCACGTAATCTAAAGCAGGTTGGATATTTCCAGCCAAAAATCCAACTGGATTATTGATTTCATGGGCAACTCCAGCCACCAACTGCCCGAGTGTGGACATTTTTTCGCTTTGAATGAGCTGAATTTGCGATTTTTGAAGCTCAGAAACCGCTTCCGAGAGTGCCATATTTGTTTGCTGAAGTTCCTGAGTTCGTTCTTGCACCCTTGACTCTAGACGCAGACGATCTTCTTCTAAGTGCTCTGCTCGGCGGCGCACATTTTCCAGAATCAAGTTCTGAACTTGCTGGTTAGCTCGCAGGTATTGCTGTCGAAATACGATTACCAGAGTACAAACCAGAGACAGAACAATCAACACAAAGCCAAAATTCGCCCAGTAGGTAAGGTTTGCAGACCTTTGAGAAGCTTCCTTCGTAGCCTTTGTTATAATTTCATACAACTTCTCATAACTCGGATCGACTAGAGTTTTATCAACTTCTAACGCTGCCTCAATGCGGTTGGATTCCAGAAGCTTTAAGAGTTGATTAACAGCAGTTGCATAGGTTTGATAGGCAGATTCAACTTTTTGTATCTGGTCTAAGGAAGGGGTAGTTGTGTGTAATGCCTCCAAACTGCGTTGTGCCTGCTCTTGCTGCTTCTCCAAGGCTTCTTTTAACTCGGAGTCAACTTGTTTTTTAGAGATAGCTCTCCACTCCAAAGCATCCAAACGATTTGCTGTCGCTTGCAAATGATGGAGTTCTCGCTCATGATTCGCTGCACGATCTGACCTAGCATTTAAAGTTGCGATACCACAGGTTGATACCACGACCGCAGCCATCGCTACGCCTAGAGATGACCAACTATAAGACTGCTTGTGAGGAGACATAGTTCAACCCTACAAATCAAAAGTTGGCAAGACCGCTCACTTGTTTATATTTCCGCTAAGTTATCAGGAAATAACCAGGGGGCGGTTGAGAACTACTAGCAGTTAATGTTTAACCTACCGCCATCACCGACAACCACAGCAACCTAACTATTAATTATATAACTGTTGCGGTAAAATGACCGATTTATTCTTAATAATGGCATATTTTATTGTGGATGTCAACTGTCAAATTAACGGCTCAATAACCGCCCAGAAAGCACAATAATCGCTGGTAAATCAGCGAATAACAAGGCTAAAGCGTGAAATCATTGGATCTCGTTAAGATTCCCTAAAATTACCAGCGGTTATGGAGTAGTTACGTGTAAACATCTATATGCGATCGCATTTTATATCAATTCCGGCTGCACCGGAATAATATAGAGTCCAAGGCAGTGCCGTTTCCCTACCCTAATTAATTGTAGGGACACGGCACTGCCGTCTCCTTCTCAAAAAGATGAGGTATGACTGACAGCTTATATAATCAGTTCAACTAAGAGGGCCCAAGCCCAACAACGTACCTCATCTCTCTGAGAACCGCTATATAATTAGGTAGATTATACCCTAACTATTCCGGAGGAAGGTCTACTGGGTAAACGATAGAACTTCGATGCAGCGGTATATGGGGTTGGTTGTAGCGCATAAAGTGAGCTTCAATGTTGAAAACTGATAGCACTAACGTTTCAGGATTAAAGACCCTTCCACCACGGACATCTTTTTTTGCAAATTGCCGGAACTACTGTGATTCAAAATGATGACATAAGCTTGACCAGGAAACTGCAAACTTTTAGCCAGCAGCTCGGCCACATTTTGATCCGCATTCTCACTTTCTATCAAACCTCGTTTGCGAACGATTCCTAGGATACAGAAAGGTTTTTCGGGAAAGTAGGTGATAATTTTCTCTACCAAATAAGCTTCTTGAACCTGTGAGTAGGGAGCCAACTGTTGTTTGAGTTCATCTACTTCTGATGGTTTCAGAGTATGAGGTTTGAGTTGGTCGCGATCGCTCACGCTAGCTCTTTCCTGTTGAGCTTTGAGCATCAACTGAGAATGCTTCTCGGCTCGATCGCGATATTTGTCTGCTTTGTCAGTTTGACCTCGTTGCCAGAAAAAACAGTAAATTAGCTGGCACCCGTCTATTACCCAATCTATCCTTTGTGTCATAGCCTTTTCCAGGCAAGCAATACCTGCTAGATCGTCCTTTTGCAGTAAGATCTGCCCGAGGCTATAGTTGGCTTCTGCACAATCGGGGTGAGTTTTTAAGACATCTTGCAACAAGGGAATTGCTGCTTCACCACCTCGCACTTCTAATGTGTAATGGGCTCGTTCCCATGCTTCTCGTTCATCCAGTGTTTGCACTTGTGCTTTTTGCTCTAAAGCTTGCAGTTTACTTTGGATTTGTTGGAGGTAAGCATACTGCTGCCGCCAAGGTGTTGATGCTGCTTCTTTCCAATCGCGATCGAACTGGGTAGCAAACTGTTCTAAGCTGTTTCCGAGAAGATGTTCTGCTGCACTGGTTTGTATGGTTACTGACTGAAGCAATTTTGGCGATCGAGTCCTCAGATAACCTAGGGATTTGAGTCGATCGCTCAGACAGGGATGGGTGTCTGCATTATCGGTCTTTTCTGCCAGAGCCTGCTCTAGCCATAGATTGGTCTGTGCTTCTGCGATCGCACCGTGCAGGAAAGTTAACATAGAAGAATAAGCATTGTCAGGCGGATCGACCCGATCTGCAACCTGCTTGTGGATATCTAACCAAAAGGAACTTTCTAGAAAACGGGCTTTGATTTTTACATTAATTAGCGCCTCAGCCGCATGGCGTACTCCAGCGAGTTGGGCTGCACAGCGATCGGCTTCGTACTCATCCATCCGTGCTAGGGTAAAAGAGTAGGCATTAAAGGAAGGCCAATACCATTCTAGGAAGCTATTAAACAACTTTGATGCTCCATGTTGGTCGCTCTGGTATAACCGTTCGTAAATCTGCAACCAGGTTTTGCGAATTCGATAAATCCATGCCGCGAAGCGAGAATGATTGCCCGAGAGATGTCCTAATTCGTGTGCCAGAACGGCTTTAAATTGTTCCAAAGACAAGGACTGCATCAGGGGAAGTCCTAGAAGCAAGTAGTTTTTTTGCCAGCCAAAGATACCGAGCCGCGGAACTTGAACGACTGCTGCATTGAATTCTCGATTCAACAAGATGTTGTGGAATCGGGGAGCCTCAAGTTTAGCGGTCAATTCGTCTACCAGGCCGAATAAGTGAGGAACTCGATCGCGACTCAGTTTCAATCCTTGAGGATGGGGGAAAGTTACCCAGAGCGATCGCACAATTGCCCATGCCGGAATCAGTAACAAAATGCCAAACTTAATGATGTAACCATTGATGTGATGGCTAAACATCATCACAAAGACTAACAGCCCGATCAGTGCGAATAATCCAGCAAGTATTAAAAAGATGTAGGCATAACCTAATACGGCAAACAGGGCTACTCGCAAGCGGTAACTTCCCGGATGACGCTGCGAGAATTCTTCCAAATTTTTGACTAATTTATCAAACTCTTTCTGATTGATTGCCATAGGAAACAGTTGTTTTATATGTGCTGATGGCCAATTGCATTAATTGCACAAAAGTATGATGGACTCGATGTTTCTGGTTTTGCATAACCAGCGCTAATAACTCGTCGATGCCAACCAATAACCTTTATAGGTTAAACTCAATGCTGTAAATGCTGTTTAAGTCAAGATGAATTATTATTCCCACCCATCCTAATTCAATTTTTTTGGATGGTCGGGCAGTGTTTACAAAAATTGATGGGAGTTGTCCGCGAGATGAATTGGGAAGTTGCGATCGCTCTTTTTATATAGTGCGATCGCGCCAAAGCTCATGTCTCAATGTCGATCGCCACTATCTTACCGCGATCGCCTGTCTCGACTTGAGGGCGGACTTGAGATTCATAAATCCGATCGCCCGCCTTGACAAATTCTTCTTTGCTGTAGCGGGGTTGTCGGACTATCATCGTTTTACCTGGTTTCAACGATTGCTGTTAACGAAATAGAGTGACGGGTGCAGACAACAGTAGCTGAGTCTTTTCAACAATTGTTACGCGGGAATTTGTAGCGACTTATATCGTTGAATGAGAATCTCATCAACATCCCCTAAAAATCCATCACAACAAACCGCGATAGCGAATAAAAATCAACACCACCGCCCACGAACCCAAAGCAACCTTGATCGCCACCAAAATATTCAGCAAAGGCACTACACCACCACTAACTAATGCCCCAAACTGTCCGTGCGGCAACTCGTACCCACACAAAGTTATCGCAGACAACACCACAAAAACCAATACCGAAATCTTCTCCCAAGTCGCCGCGTGCGATCGATCGTAAATCCGTTGCATCCACTCGGATGACGAAGTAATCGCCACCAAACCGATCGCAGTTCCCCCCGCGACACCCGCCGCAAAACCGCCTCCCGGAGTCAAATGTCCCCGCAATGACAATTCAATACTCACCAAAGCCGCAATAGTCGCTCCCAAACGGGCTAACACAATTGAAGGTTGATCGGTAAACTGATAAATTGTGCAGGATGGTCTTTCCGTGGCTAACAGAAAATTAGCGCCCATAATGGCGATCGTAAATACCACTACTTCAAAAATCGTGTCATAAAGGCGATTGCGGAAAATAATCGCCGATACTGCATTGGGAATTCCGCTATCTTTGACAATCAATTCTACGATCGCCAAACCTGATAAACCTGATGTTGGATTGGCAAAAAATAGCATTTTAATGTAAAGCACTATCCCCGCCGCAATGTAAACCCATTTCATTGATAATCCTCCGCTAAATCCGTAGCATTTTTGTAAGCCAGACTGGTATTTACTGATGAAATTTCGACCTGCATGATGTCATAAAGCCGTTGAATTCTAGTCACTGTTTGATAATGTTTGGCTTCTGGATTACCATCTAGCACAGGTACACAACTTGCATGAATTTCTTTCTCCATCAAGGCGCGATGTAAACCCTCCAGACTGGTGAAAGGTACTACCTCAATGCGGAGATAATACTTGCTAAAAATCCGCCGAAAATCCTTCATCAATGAGTTAAAATCGCGGGGACTTTCTACTGTCAACTCTACCTTCAAAACATCACCATCCGACTCGACTTTCTCCTCTTCCAACACGCCCAAACGCATCACCAAGGACGATCGCACCGCCACCGCATACAGAGTTATTGCCAACATCGTACCCATCAAGGCTTCCGTCAAAGCCACATCCGCCGCCCCAAACACTGAATAGATCAATGCTGCGATCGCACCTAATATGCCGCGAATGACTAGGGCATGGTAGGGATTAGCCTGAACTACTACCATACAAGCAGCCAAGGGCAACAGCGCAGTTAAGATATAGATATAGCTATCATCATTCATAATGTCTCTGTTGGAAACTCCTTCTGATTTTCTGCCTCTTCACTCGAACAGTGTGCAAACACATATCCCAGCATTGTATTCCAGATTGCCAAGGAAATAATTGCTAAAGTTAGCAGCGGCCATCTACTAGGTATTTTGATCAGCAGCCCGACAACGATTAGGATCGAACCCAAGGTATCGGCAACCGAAAGACTGTGTAACTTAAATAATACCGATCGCTTGCCGACTAGGTGAGAAGTTCCCCAAAACCAGAAGAATATTCCTACACCAAAAAATACATAACTCACCACATCAATCATAAATCATCCATTCGTTTTATTATGTGTGCTAACAGCATTAATCCCGCATTTCCCACAGTCAGGATTATCGCCCCTACAGCGCCAATCATCCAATCGTCCCGCAAGACAGAGATGAACAAAGTCATAATTCCTGCCTTGGTGGAAATACTGCCCAAGGCTAACATTTTCTGCCAAATATCATCATCCGTCAATGCCTCGTACATGGGGATGAGCATGGCTGCAATCATCGCAATTAAGAGCAAATTCATGGTTTTTTAATCGGGAAAACCCGGTGAACTTCGTAGCAGCCTTCTTGGTTGTGTCTCACCACAATTGTTTTGGGCGTAAACGTGATTAGGAATACATCCAAAAATATCATGATCGGCGATCTTTTCATTTTTGCCCGTTCCAAAATCATGTCTTCTCCGTTATGGGGACGAATGATAATTTCAAAGGCCTCAATGTATGCTACCGGAATCGCAATCAGGATTTTTTTGAGCATACTTAGCCATTCCTTGATCCTTTCCGGGGATGTATTGCCGCGGGGTAGGAGAAATGCGATCGCTATACCAATGATGATATTTGGCACGGTGAAATCGGCGGTAAGCAAAAACCAAATTGTCAATCGTAATATCAAACTTCCAATCATCTTTTTTCCTTCTTAGACTTTTTGCATAAATCTTTGATGTGCAACAACCGCAGATGTCATGCAGATTAACGGAGATAAACGCAGATAATTACAAGATACTTTCTAATTTTACTAGATATCTCTTGCATACTCTTATTGCGAGCGATCGCAAGGCTGCATCTGGTTTTTGAAGAGAGCGAAGCATGACCGCATATAAGCTATTACTGATAATCTCATATTTACTGCGGTCATGCTTCGCCCCTACACACATATTTACCAAACTGAGGTGCATCCGATCGCACTTTCTATTCAAGTGTGGGTTCCTGTCGCTAATGCCATCCAAAAGAGTGCGATCAAGGTTAGAGTCATCACACCTACCAGATGATCGAATTGCTCGGCTGCACGCGGCAGGGCGATCGCTAACCGTTTAATAATTAAAACATAAATCAGCCACCCGATCGCGATCGTCCCCACTGCTTTGATGATACTTTCAATGCTATAAGCATCTAAGTACACCACATTTGCGATAATTAGCCCGCCAATTAAGAGGATGACTGCTGGCCACAAACCCGGCTTGACTTCTTGTTTCTCGCCGCGCGGGATAAAGATTAATTTGGCGAAGGTTATAGCTGTACCTACGGCCGCAATATTCATAGGGATCGCCTGCCAAGGTGCTACACTTTTCAAGGTCAACACTTTTGCCCCAAATCCTGCCAACAAAGGAAAGCCGGAAATGGAGAGACTGGCGATTACTAAGGCTATCCAAATTTTTGGATCGATCGCCTTAGATTGCAGTTCTTTGAAGTTGCGACTTGGTAAGGAACCGGCAATTAAGAAGAGGCTTGATTTAACTAAACCGTGAGTCAGCGCATAAAAACCACCGACTTCCGGTGCTGCTAGAATAAAGCCTAACTGGGCAATTGTGCTGAACGCTAGCATCCGTTTTGTATCTTTTTCAAAGATGGCATAGGATACTCCCATTAAAGCTGTCGCCACGCCAAATATTCTGACGATAGTATCAATGTCATCGGAAACCAAGGCACAGCGCAACAAAGGTAAGATACTCGCTTTGATGACTATTCCTGAGAGTAAGGCGGAGACTGGGGTTTCTGATTCTGAGTGAGTTAGCGGCAGCCAGAATCCCGATACAAAAATCCCGCCTTTGAGCAATAATCCCAGAAAAATAAGGGCTAAAGCTTCTGGTGGCGCACCTTTTAAACCGTCAAAAACAAAGGAATTATGTTTTTGATAGACTAGCACCGCGCCCACGAGGTAAAATAGCATGGCGGTGTTGCTGACAAACAGATAGCGCAAGGCTACCCATAAAGAGCGATCGGTGCGAGGATAGGCAATTAACAGAAAAGCTGCAATCCCGCTGACTTCTAGGGCGACGTATAAACTGATAAAATCTGCACAGATAAATGTCGCATTTATACTGCCGTGCAGAATAATCATCTGGGAGTAAAAGAAGGCTGATTTACCACTGTGCCAACAGTAGAAAATGACGGCAGCAGTTACTAGGGCATTTGTCAAGATAAAGTAAGCGCCTAACTGATCTGCGACTACTTGAACGCCGAAATTATCTAGTAAGTTGAGTTTGAGGGGCGATTTTTCGAGAAATAGTTGTAGCGCGTAGCCTGCTGAAACAAAGGTGACTGCTAAGGCGAGATATTTGTCAAGCTTGGGAAGTAGATAAATGACGAACCCGATAAAAAATGGTATGGTCAGCCAAGCGATCGTAATAATATTCATGGATGGGTTTACGGCGTGTTATTTTTCTCGATCTCGCTGGTTTCCAATGTGGGATTATCCCGTGCTAGCTTCATCACACCTACCAGCATCAGGGCTTGAATCGAAAAGCCGATGACGATCGCAGTTAAGATGATCCCTTGGGGGACTGGATCGGCGAAAGCTCTATTTTTGACATCTCCCATAATTGGCGTGAACAAGCCATTGAGGGATGCGATTACGACATAATAGGCAATTACACCGGTGCTCATTACGTCCATAGAGACGATCTTCATCACCAGGTTCTTTTTAAGGATGATACCAAAAAATCCGCACAATACTGTGGCAAATACGAAGGCTTCTAACACGGAAATTTTTGTTGCTTAAGGTTTGGTGACAATGATACATTACTTGGGTGCTACTAATGTAGGGCGAGTCGATCGATTTTAGATTTTAGATTTGGGATTTTAGATTGACTTGGCAAGTAATGCGATCGAGGTTGGGAAGCTATCGTAAAGTTATGTTAATTTTTGGTACTGATTTTAAATGGGACTACAGAGTGTAACTGGGGCGATCGCGCGTGCAGGGCGATCGGGCGATCGCACGCCCGATACACTGGAATGGGAGTACAATGAATGATATTTCTATTCAAAGTGATGCGCTGAGTGGAGCCCGCTTCGGAACTGGCAAGATGCCCGTTCCACAAAAAAAGGATTTTTTTGATTTATTCTGGGGTGAAATTATCCCCGGCTGCGGAACAGGCAAGATGCCTGTTCCACAAAAAAATATTTTTTTGATTTGTTTTTTGTCGGTGGAATTGTCGCCCGTTCACCAATTATTTGCCAAATATTATGGTCTTTTTATACTTACCTAATTATCCAAATTACTGCTAAAATAAAGTACGAGTCCTTGCCGCTCAAATGCAGACCATGACCGCACAAACCTCCGTACAATTCCAAGACAGTTTCGACATCATCGTAGTAGGTGGCGGACACTCCGGCTGCGAAGCCGCCCTCGCCACATCTCGCCTCGGATGCCGCACGCTTTTACTCACCCTCAACCTCGACAAAATTGCGTGGCAACCCTGCAACCCAGCCGTCGGCGGCCCCGCTAAAACTCAACTTACCAACGAAGTCGATGCCCTAGGTGGAGAAATCGGCAAAATGGCCGATCGCACTTATCTACAAAAGCGCGTCCTCAACGCTTCGAGAGGCCCCGCAGTTTGGGCGCTGAGAGCCCAGACAGACAAGCGGGAATACGCCGCTGTCATGAATAATATTGTCGAAAATCAAGAGAATTTGACCGTCCGCGAAGCGATGGTTACAGACTTAGTTTTGGGCAAAAATGAAGAAGTCATCGGCGTTGAAACCTACTTCGGCGTCGGCTTTGGATGCAAAGCCGTAATTCTCACCACAGGAACTTTTTTAGGTGGCACAATTTGGGTTGGCAACAAGTCGATGCCGGCCGGACGTGCCGGAGAATTTGCAGCCGTAGGTTTGACAGAAACTCTCAACCGTTTGGGCTTTGAAACCGGACGGTTAAAAACAGGAACTCCGGCAAGAGTTGACAAACGCACTCTCGATTACACAAACCTGGAACCGCAGCCGGGAGATGCAGATGTTCGCTGGTTTAGTTTCGATCCAGAAGTCTGGGTGGAACGCGAACAAATGCCCTGCTATTTAACTCGAACCACGCCCGAAACTCACCAGTTAATTAGAGACAACTTGCACCTTTCTCCAGTTTACGGCGGCTGGGTTGATGCGAAAGGCCCGCGCTACTGTCCGAGTATTGAAGATAAAATCGTGCGCTTTGCAGATAAGGAAAGCCACCAGATTTTTATTGAACCGGAAGGTAGGGATATTCCTGAACTTTATATCCAAGGATTTTCGACTGGTTTGCCGGAAAGTTTGCAATTGCAAATGCTGCGGACTCTTCCAGGTTTGGAAAAGTGCGAGATGATGCGCCCTGCTTATGCTGTGGAGTACGATTATTTGCCTGCAACTCAGTGCTTTCCGACTCTGATGACTAAGAAGATTGAAGGGCTGTTTTGCGCGGGACAGGTGAACGGTACGACGGGATATGAGGAGGCGGCTGCACAGGGGATTGTCGCAGGTATTAATGCGGCTAGGTTTGCGAAGAATCAGGAGATGATTGTGTTTGCCCGCGAGCAAAGTTATATCGGCACTTTGATTGACGATTTGTGTACGAAGGATTTGCGGGAACCTTACCGGATGTTGACTTCGCGATCGGAATATCGGCTGTTGTTGCGATCGGACAACGCCGACCAACGCTTGACCCCGCTTGGACGGGAAATTGGCTTAATTGGCGATCGGCGCTGGGAGTTATTCGATCGCAAACAAGCTAATATTGTCGCGGAAAAAGCCCGTTTGTACTCAACTCGCGTCAAAGAACACGAAGAGGTTGGCAAAGCAATTTTTGCTGACACTCAACAAGTGATTAAAGGTTCAATAACTCTGGCTGATTTGCTGCGCCGTCCCGGTTTTCACTACGTCGATTTAGAACGCTACAACTTAGGCAATTCCAGTCTAAAACTAGCTGAGAAAGATGGTGCAGAAATCGAACTCAAATACTCCGGTTATTTGCAAAGACAGCAAAATCAAATCGATGACATTGCCAAACACGAACGCCGCCAATTACCTGCGGATTTGGATTATATGGCAATTACAACTCTCTCGAAGGAGTCGCGGGAGAAGTTGACTAAAATTAGACCCTTGACTATTGGCCAAGCGACGAGAATTGGCGGGGTAAATCCGGCTGATGTTAATGCTTTGTTGATTTATCTGGAAGTCCGCAACCGCAAACAGCCGGCTGCTGTGGGAAAATGAATAAACTTTACTATCGTGGCATGGCAGAGCAAAATGGTAAGCCGAAAATAGGTCGCAGTGCTAGATTACTAGGGGTAAGACCTGGTATTGACATAGATATTGAGCAAATGCCCACAGGTTATCTGAATGAGCAAGGCTATTTGTTAGCAGAGTTAGAACGTGAGTTTCGAGGAGAGTTGGTTGCTGTTGCTGTCAGGAATACAAAGGGAATGTCGGTTTCCATTTCAATTGAAAGTTTACCAGCATTTCGCAGACCTACAAAATTTGGTGGGACTGGAAAAGACTCTCTATGGCAAATTGATGACATAAAAATTATTGGAGATTTGCAGGCTGTCCAAGATAGCCCGACGCACGTTAGCATCTTGCCAAGAGCTACAATGTCTCTGGAAATGTACGATGCCGCATTGGCAAACACCCAAAATGATTGGGAAAGAGTTGATTAATCTCATATATCATAGGAGTCTATAACAATGGCATGGATATTCAGTTTATCGGCAGAATGTGGCTCAGATGAAAGCAATGTTAATAAATTTGCTCAACACTTTGAGAAAATAGAATGGCTACTCTCAAACGATCGCCAATGCCTGTGTCGCACAGACACTTTTCAAGATATCGATCAAAACTGGTGGTGTCGAGTTTATCCAAATAATATTAGTCAAGTGGGAATAGATAGCCCTGAAAGTGCTTATATAATGACAGAGTTAGGGATTTTACTGTATCACACTCTACGGTTTGCTCCATCGTTTCGCTATGCTTTGGTTGGTGTTGAAGTTGATGAATTTAGAACTTACAGTGAATTGATTGAGGATTTGTCAAACTTATCTCTTCCCGGATTAGTTTTAGCAAAAGAACTTATTCAGGGGCGAGAAACCTTACCAGTTTTTCGACCATTTAGTTCTAGTTATGTTTGGCAACCCTACGAGGGGGAAGTCTATAATCCATTAATGGCATCTCCCGACTTAAAAAATAAGCTGAATGAGCTTCTGGTTGTGGGTTAACTTTGTTATATTGATGTCTAATGAATTAACCAACTTCGAGATTAGGTTTTGTGACGATGAAAATACAACCGTTGTTGACCAAATTTTAATAGTTTTCACAGGAAATAACTATGCCCTTCAGTGCTTACAAAACTATTGATGCTGTCCTCAAAGAATTTCAAATTACCTACACTCAGTCCAACTTTATAGTTGAAACCGAATTCAATATTCCTGACTACTTTCGAGAAGACTTAGAAATAGTCATGGAAGAAGGTGCCGCCGACTGTTCGGAATTTGCTATCTGCGAAAATCTGATTTATCCACTTCTCAAAGAAGTTTGGAAATGCTACCGACAAAAGCTGATTTTATGGAGTCATAAAGCTCTAATATACGATCAAAATTTAACCGGATTTCCAGAGTATATCTTAGCTAAGAAATCTCCCTTAGGAAATATTGTTTTCGATCGCCCTTATTTCGTCTTGATTGAAGCGAAACAAGATAACTTTGAAGCTGGCTGGGGACAGTGCATCGCCGAAATGATTGCCGCTCAAAAAATGAATGAAAATCCCGCACAAACTCTATTTGGAATTGCTTCTAACGGAGACAGGTGGCAGTTTGGAAAATTAGAAGCTAATATCTTTACTCGCAACCGCACTTTTTACACCATTCAAGAACTCGATCGACTTTTTGCGGCTGTTAATTACGTATTTAAACAGTGCGAATTGATGTTAGATGCTGACGCGAACATATCAGACGGCGGTTGAAACCGCGCTTAGGAATGAGAATTAAATAACTTACAATTTTAATTATTGTGGGATGGGCGTCCCGCCCGTCCAGAAAAGACGGGCGGGACGCCCATCCCACTTTCTTTGTGTAAGTTATTAAATTTTCGTTCCTTAGACAAACAAAGTGCGGGTTTTGTCTGTGTAGGCGCGATTTCCATCCTACGTCTGATTTACTCGATCGCCCTAGCTAGCAATCATTCCCACTCGATCGTACCAGGTGGCTTAGAAGTAATATCGTAAACCACCCGGTTAACGCCCTTAACCTCATTCACAATCCGGTTCGAGATCAATTCCAACAAATCGTATGGAACCCGCGCCCAGTCAGCCGTCATCCCATCTTCGCTTTTGATAAATCTCAGAACAATTGGGTAAGCATAGGTGCGCTGATCGCCCATAACGCCTACACTGCGAATCGGGAGCAAAACTGCAAAAGCTTGCCAAAGTTCGTTGTACAATCCGTGGCGGTTGATTTCTTGGCGCACGATGAAGTCAGCATCCCGCAAAATATTCAGCCTCTCTGCGGTAACTTCTCCCGTAATCCGAATCGCCAATCCCGGGCCCGGGAAAGGTTGTCGGTTGACGATTTCTTCGGGAAGCCCGATCGATCTACCGACTTTTCGCACCTCATCCTTAAACAACTTTCGTAGCGGTTCGATCAGCTTAAAACACAAATCTTTAGGTAATCCGCCCACATTGTGGTGGCTTTTAATCTTAACAGCAACTCGTTCGCCGCTTTTCGGATCTACATTCGTGTCAGCCGACTCAATTACATCCGGGTAAAGAGTACCTTGAGCGAGGTAATCGAAGGGGCCGAGGCGCTTCGATTCTTCTTCAAATACACTGATAAATTCGTGGCCGATCCGCTTGCGTTTTACTTCAGGATCGGTAACGCCTTCAAGCTGAGCCAAAAAGCGATCGCGAGCTAGAACGTACTGCACCGGAATGTGGAATTCATCTTGAAACAATTTCACCAACCGTTCCGGTTCGTACTTCCGCATAAACCCTTGGTCGATAAACATACACGTAAGTTGGTCGCCGATCGCCTTGTGCAGCAAAAAAGCCAATGTTGAAGAATCAACCCCGCCAGATAGAGCCAACAAAACTCGTTGGTCTCCCACTCTGGCTCGAATTTCGCGAATAGTTTCCTCAACAAAAGTAGCTGTCGTCCAAGTCGGTTCGCACTCGCAAATATGGTAAACAAAATTGCGAATCAAAGCTTGTCCGCCGATCGAGTGAACCACTTCTGGATGAAACTGCACCCCGTATAAACTTTTCTCGTGGTGAGCAACAACAGCAGACGGAGTATTGTTCGTGTGAGCGAGAATCTCAAAACCAGTCGGCAACTCGCTACAGGAGTCTCCGTGGCTCATCCACATCGTCGCGCCTTCTTCGACATTTGTGAGCAAATCCGTCGGATCGTCAATAAATAGCGATGCCTTGCCGTATTCGGCCAACTTAGCCCGCTCAACAGTCCCGCCGAGTTGCTTTACCATCAACTGCATCCCGTAGCAGACGCCCAACACTGGTATTCCCAGATTCCAAATTTCCGGGTCGCATTGGGGAGCTCTTTCATCGTATACAGAACTCGGGCCTCCTGAAAGAATAATTCCTTTAGGATTGATAGCTTTTAACTGTTCTGCCGTAGTGCGGTAAGAAATAACTTCTGAATATACTTGAGTTTCGCGAATGCGTCGAGCAATCAGTTCGGAATATTGCGAACCGAAGTCGAGAATCACGATCATCTGGCGGTCTATTTGCCCCAGAGAAGAATTGGTGAGGTCGGATTCAGTTTCTATTTGAGTAGTCACGGTAATTGCGTAGTTGCTAATTGCTAATTGGGCTGAAAGTAGCGGAGGTATTTGTCGCCGCCTCAGTCTAATACTGATCGATGCGAGCGACCGTTAGTCGCTAGAAATAAATCTTATTTGTACTAGATTGCTCTCAGCGACGTTACTCGATTAATAGGGCTTGCGGTAAGCATAGATTCACTTCGACATTTACTCTAATTAATTGAACTCTTGCATCAGAAATTGCGTCAAGCAGCAACCTAGTATAATTAAGATCTAGGGACTGAGAATTATTACTTGTTAAATATTATCCCCGATCGCTCTTTTAAAAAGAATTCAGGGATATTCACACTACATTAACAAATTTGGGTCAGAAATGTATCCCCTATGTCACTTTTAACAATAATTTTGCGATCGCGCCCAAACATCACTGAACCCACGGGGATACGCTGGTTAGTATGAGTGAAAATGCAATCGGACGATCGCAAGTCGATTTCTCGGGCGATGTCGCCGTAAATTCGATCGACCCAATGGCTGCCAGTTGCCGCATCTAGAGCCCGCAGTTGGCCGAGAGCCTCTTCGGCTGTCGCCGCAGCAAAAATCGCAGAACACGCATCTGCGGGCATTCCAGCTTTAGCACAGAAAGCTGTCAAAATTTCCCGGCGCCCGTCAGCGAGGTGGTGGTGAGTGTGAAAAATCCCCGCCGCCAATTTCATCAATTTGCCGTGATAGCCAAACAGCAAGATCGATCGCACGCCCTGACATCCAGCCTCTGCCAGGAGCGGGCCCAGCCAGTTAGCCGTTTTCACCAGCCGCTGCGGATCGATGCCCAGTTGTCGCGCCAAATTGGAGCCATTTTCGCCGATGCAGAAGACTAAAGTGTCAAACAGTTCGGCTTTTTGTTGCAGTTGTTCGCGGTAAATTTCCAACTGTCCGGGGGCGCTCAGGGGTTGAGAAATCCCAGTTGTACCCAGCAGCGAAAGTCCTTCGACGACGCCGAAAGCTTCGTTAGAAGTGCGGGTGGCGAGTTGGCGCCCTGACGGCAGAATCAGCGTGACAGTAATTCTTTCTCCCGGTGCGAGTTCTCGGCTCAGATTCGATCGCAGCAGTCGCATCGCGTAATCATAGATTGCCGCTCCACCACCTACTTTGTGATGTCCAATTCCCTCGCCCCCGACAATCACAATCTGCTCCCCCTCTCCCTCCGCCTCTGGGAGCAATTCCACCATTGCCCAAACGGGTGTATTGCGAGTCAGATCGAGGTTGTCTCCCGGATCGGAGCGAGTCACGCCTAAAGCTGTACCAGTTTTGAGTACAGATGCTTGTTCGATCGCAATTTCTGCCGTAATTGGCGGTTCCAGTAAATCTACTGATACGCTACCTACAGACTGAGTACCTACGCGCAAGCACCGCAAAGCTGCAAGTGCGGCCGCACAGGCAAATACTGGCAGTGTATACCCGGATAAAGGTTGAGTTTTTGTCACAAAATGCAGAAATCCTTAAATTAGTCGGCGATCGACATCACAGTGTGGTAGTGATACCCCTCAAGCACTTAAGCTTCATTCTAGGGTTTGATATTATCAGCAGTTAGCCTCATTTTTGTCAAGCAAGAATTTTGTCCTGCCTGTTGTCTTGAAGCAAGCAACATTTTTTTTCAGGTGCGATCGTCAACAACCCACACCGAAGCCTTACGCGCACGTGGCGGTATCTTCAAAAAACCCGGAATCTCGTGAACCAAAGCTATCGGGAGCATCAATCGCGAGTGCGCTTAGACTGAGACACCGCTTCCCGGAATCAAGTACAAATATTGTAAACAGGTTCAAAAAACAAGATGGTTATGGCTATCTTCGACATACCTTGCACCCTTTTTCCTCGCATCAACCGCTCGTAAAAACCTGGACAAAGCTACCCAAAAGTAGTCAATGTTAGACATCTACGTTAGTAATTTTAGTCCACAGTCCTAAAACTACAGGAATA
>NZ_JAEQCF010000110.1:0-21212 GCF_020738625.1 Microcoleus sp. PH2017_09_SFU_O_A | reverse complement strand
TGTAAGGCTAACACTGCATAATTTCAGCCCAAAAGCGTTTGGCTTCCAAGTTTTCACAACTGATAAAAAAATCCGACCCACATCTGCGGAATGTGGGCTAAAAAAGGTTTGTAGTGAGGACTTTAGTCCGCATCCATCCGAGGACTAAAGTCCTCACTACAAACCAATATGATTGTGGTCATTCTAGGGAAAATGTATAAATCAAGCTCAAATAGGGTGCGCCGAAGAGCACCTTACAACTATCAGTAATCCCCACCACCGCCACCACCCCCAGAGTCACCACCACCAAAGCTACCGCCCGAGTCGCTACTGCTGCTACTACTGTAATCGCTACTACTGCTACTGCTACTGCTACTGTAATCGTTACTACTGCTACCGTAACCGTTGGTGCTATTACCGCTGGTTCTATTACCGTAATGACGCCTGCGACTATTAGAAGAAGAGCGGGAACTGGACATAATAGACCGAATTATCCATCCTATCAATAACACAGGCAAGGCAAGGATTAAGAAAAATATGAACACGCCACCTGATGAGTTATCATCCGTAACAACTGGCGATTGAGCAGGTATTGGCGACGGTGTTACCCCTTGTCCTGGTACTATGGGAGCCAAAGGCAGCGTATTTTGAGATTGAGTATTTGCAGACGGTTGTACGCCTTGTCCTGGTACTATGGGAGCCAAAGGTAGCGCGTTTTGCGATCGCACATTTGCGATCGGAGTTTGCAAAACATTAACTAACGCCTTTGTCCCCGCCAATGTCCCCCCGTCAAAGTCTTGCTGTTTAAATTTGGGCGTAATTTCCGTTTGAATAATACTCACAGTTTTCGCATCCGGCAAAATGCCTTGAATCCCGGTACCAGTTTCAATCTGAACGCGGCGTTCCCCCGACGAAATCAACAATAAAACTCCGTTATTTTTACCTTTCTTGCCAATTCCCCAAGAGTTAAATAATTCTGTAGCAAATGCTTTGGGTGTCGCGGATGGCTTAGTATCAGGCACTGTCACCACTGCAATTTCTGAGCCATTTTTCGCCTCCAACTCCGCAATCACCTGATTTAGCTGAATTTCCGTGCTGTCGCTGAGAATATTTGCTTTATCTGTTACCCAAGTGTGATTTTGGCGTGGATTCGGTACTTCTTGTACAGTTATAGCTTGGCTGGCTACCGGAAATACAATTGCTGACAAGCACAGCAAACTGCTGAAAGTTATTAGTTTTTTCCTAGATTGTAAGTGCATCGTTTCAGTCTCGTGAATAAGTGCTAATTTGGAATTAAAATAGATATGTCCGCCTAAGTACCATTAAATAATTATCTCGCTTTTACGTCAATTCATATTATTCATAAGCTCGATTCATAAAAGTCATAAATTCAGGTGCTTGTGCGCCTTACATTTATACTGCTAGACGCGCAGGTGGCAAGAAACCGGGTTTTTAACCAAAATTTTTGCCTAAAACCGTCAATCTCGGTTCAAAAACCCGGTTTTTTAGTGGGCGAGTGTCGTCAACTAAGGAACGAAAATTTAATAACTTACACATATTTGTCGGATGGGCGTCCCGCCCGTCTTTTCTGGACCGGCGGGACGCCCATCCCAGAATAATTAAAATTGTAAGTTATTTAATTCTCATTCCTAATTTAGATATATTTAAGGAGAGGGAAGTTGTGGCTGAAAATTCCTGCTGCCTTTATAACCCGATAAGATAGCAATTTTTTCCAAAGATAGCCTACCAGTGTAATATTTACCGCGAATTTCCCAAGTGGGATAAGCTTTAATATTAGCTGCTTTGCACAAATCTGGTTGAGCATCTTTACCTCTGGGATCGCACTCAATGTAAGTAATCGCGGTAAATGCTGGTTGGCCGAAAAGTTCTTGTTGCGTGTGACAGTGAGGACACCAGTAAGCACCGAACATTCTAGCTTTGATAGTCTGCAAATGGGTTGCTAAAGCTATTTGATCTGGCACTGATTCGCTAGTAATCGGCGGGCCTTCTTGTTCGGTGACTGGCAATTTGGCAGGAGCTGGAGGGGGAGGAGGAGGGAGGGTTTGTGCTAAAGTTTGAGTGGATTTGTTGCTGAAACTGAACTGTGCAATTCCTCCGTCTGCTTTGGTACTGCCGAAAATGCCCAAAGTTAGGAAAATTGCGATCGCACAAAAGTTGAATTTGCTTAGTCTCATCTGGGATTTCATCTGGGATTTGCTAGGATTTTACCAGTTTGGGCGATCGTTTCTGCAACATCGCAATATTGACGGAATATCAAGTATATGCTATCTTATCAATAAATAAGTGGTAGCTCAAATGAGTATCACCCAAAACCCAGAAGCAGAGCTGATGAAAAAAATCCGTAGTTTACCGCCAGATAAAATTACGGTATTAAAAGATTTTATCGACTTCCTATTAACGCGAAGTGAAGCTGGTGTTCTAGTTGATACTGTGACCAAACTCTCAGAAGCAGCTTTTGCTAAAATTTGGGATAACCCAGAGGATGCGGAGTATGCGGAGCAATTGGAAGAATCTGCGGCTCTCTATGCAGAAATCTATAAGGAAGATACAGACTTGCAAGAATTGACGGAGTATTGATATTACGAAGCGATCGCCCTTTCCCATTTTATTATTAAAAAATTAGTGGTTATGAGACTTGACAAAAAATGGCAAAATCTGCCATATTAAAAATAACGAGTTAAATGAGGTAAGTAATACCCGTGACAAGCATGAATATTTCTCTACCTGACTCAATGCGAACTTATATAGAAGCACAGGTAGCCCAAGGTGGTTATAGTACAGCTAGCGAGTATTTCCGTGAGTTAATTCGCCAAGACCAAAAACGTAAAGCTTCAGAACGTTTGGAAGCGATGTTATTAGAGGGTTTGGAATCGGGAAATCCTACCGCTATGACGGAGGAAAATTGGATGGAGATTCGTCAAGCTGTGCGATCGCGTATTTCCCAGAATCAGGGGTTGCAGGGAGAAAAATGACCTCGATCCAAAAACGTCCGCAAGTTATCCGCGATTTAATTGAATTGGCAACTTACATTGCGGAAGATAATATGGATGCTTCCGATCGCTTTCTTGTCGCGGCGGGAGAAACCTTTAAACAATTGGCCCAAACGCCGAAAATGGGAAAACGCTGTCAATTTTCTCATCCGAATTTAATCGATGTGCGACAATAAGCTATTAAAGGTTTTAGGAGATATCTGATTTTCTACCGTCTCATAGACTCAGAGGTAGAAATTTTGCGCGTGATTCACGGAGCACGGGACATCGAAGATATTTTTGATAATGTTGATGAGAATGAATAAATCTTTAGTCTTGAGATGGGAAGTTGAAGAGCGATAGCCCTTCTGGATTGTTAGAAAGGGCGATCGCTCTTTTTTGACCACAGATGGACGCAGATTAACGCGGATGTCAGAAGGTCGATCGATCTTTTGATGAATTATGGTCGATCGCCTTTCTGAATTATCCTGAGAAATGGCGATCGTTCCCTATTTCCTTTGGGGAGATTCTACCAGTTCTGATTCCTGAAGACGTTGCGATAATAGGCAATCTTCAAAGCTGAAAGCTTCTGAGTCTAGAAAACTAGCGATCGCCATTTCGATCGCAGCTTCCAGAGAGCATTCTAGCTGCGTAGCTTTTTCCATCAGGGCGACTTTCACATAGTCCGGCAAATGGGTCATCAGCGAATGAATAGCGGATGGTGGCAAGTGTTGGATGTTGAGGGTATGATTCATTGTTCTCTGGGGATTTTAACGTTGTAGGGAGGATTTGTAGCTTGCAGGATGAGGGTTTCTAATTCATATAATAACCCTGGTTTTTGCCATTGGTTGAGGGTAACAAAGGCGATCCTTACATCATCTGGATCGTAGCGATCGAGCCAGCCCCAGAGAAAGGCTTTGTGACCGCCTCGGAGTCGATCGCGGAGGTTCTTGGCTTTGCCGATGTAGAGCAATCCTTCGGTGCGATGTCGAAAGGCGTACAAACCAACTTTAGCAGGAATGGTGTCGAAGTCGCGGCTGAGGGGATGGCATCGATCGAAGGGGGTAAAGGCGAGAGTGTCGAGAATTTGGCGGGCTTCTTGCTGGATGGGGGTGGTCATGGAAATTGGGAGATGGAAGCGGTTATTCCATCCTACAAGCAGAAGCGAGATCCATTTTGGATAGTTCCAAAATGGATCTCGCTTTTATTTTTGGTGAGAGTTAGCGTCGGGCGATCGCTATAATTCCAAATAGCGCTGCAAAATCTCTTGAGCTTGGGAAAATAGCTCGGATTCCAATTGGCCGACTTGCTGTACTAATCTCGTTTTGTCGAAAGTCATGAGATCGACACAGACTAGCAAACTGTCTGCATCTAAACCATTTTGTGGGGATGCGGGTACTAATATTACAGCAGCAGAAATCCGAGGATCGTGAGCACGAGCGGAGGTAAACGGCAAAACAGTCACTTTGCTGCGTCGCTCGTTAAACAACGTACCAGAAATCACTAATGCCGGTCGCGTTTTGCGTATTTCTGTTCCTACTGACGGATCGAATCTAGCTATCCAGATACTTCCCAGTCGGTAATCGCTTGAGCTTGCCATTCCTCATCCCATCCTAAATCTAATTCGTCAATTAGCTTACAAGCTTCTGCTAAAGCTTGGTTTTCTTGTTGTTTTCGCCATTGTTTTAAGAGAGATTCGATCAAAGCACTGGGGTTTGGCGCTTTTTGATTGACGTATGTGAGTAAGTCATCTGGCAAGCTGATAGAGATGTTGCTCATTGGCTAATCAGAATAGTATTTTGGGATCATTTTAGCAATAATTGGCTGAACTGACAATTATTTGTGAGTTGAATGCAAAATAAGGGCGATCGCCCTTCTGAATTGTTAGAAAGGGCGATCGATCTTTTTTGACCGCAGATGGACGCAGATTAACGCGGATGTAAGAAGGGCGATCGATCGTTTGGTGAGTTATGGGCGATCTGCCTTCAGAATATGGGAGAGAAAGGGCGAGGGATCATCCGACTATCTAAGAACTTTATTTTGTGCTTCCCAAAAAGCTTGTAAAGGACTCATTGTTCTTGCTGTTAGTTCATTAATTGCAGCTTTTGCTTGGGTTACACCAGGTGAGAGGACATTTAGAGCTGCATTTTTATCTGATGTCGTTGCAACAGTTAAATGAAGGTGAGGAGCCATCCCTCCTATAATCCCAGGACTACCAATAACTGTTTCCTTAGCAGTCACTGGTTGATCAATTTTACTTTTACCCGATGCTAGATGTAAGTACCACCAAAAACGATTGACACGTTTTCCGTCTACCTTTTCCTGAACACAAATAGCCCTTCCGCTACCAGGTCCATAGTCAGAGATGTCTTGAACAACTATGCCATCAACTGGCGAGTGAATCACATTTGTGGTCGAAGCTGACATATCAATCCCAGAGTGAATCCAACCAACTTTATTGCCTATTTTTGCTTTCTCGATGTAGCCTTTGTCATAAGCATAACCAGCGTCGGATTCGAGCAAGCTACCTTTGAAAATTGCCTTGGAAAGATCAACATACATTTGACGTACTTTTTGACTGCGTTCAATCGTCTGAAGTTCCGAGTATAACTTAGAGTTATTCTTCGGATCTTCTTGATTAGAATAGAGAAAAGAATCACCTGTCTGCAAATCCCACCAACGATCGTCACCTAAGATTGGCTGATTAGGAACAGATATAGATGGCACAGATACAGATGGCTTACCATCTCCTTCTCTGTATGCGATCGCCTTAACGCCATTCCAGGAAATGTAACCCTTCTCAAAGTATTGGATTAGCGTTCCATCCCCTTGGCCCTTTTCTGCACTCTTCGGAGCGCCCAACCAGCCATCCAATCCACCTGTTTTCAAGAATTCCTGACGTATGGCACCATAAAGCGGGAAAGTTCCATTTTTACTGCTAACAATTGACCCTTTGTCAAATGTCTGATAGCTCACGCCATTATAGTTGATGACATCAGAAGTCGGATTGCCCAGTGTTCCTTTAGAATTCTGGAAAACTGGATAAAAATTGCCACCAATCGTGTGCCCGTTGAGAAATTGATTGGGCTTGGATTGATTGGGCTTGGATTGATTGGGCTTGGATTGATTGGGCTTGGATTGATTGGGCTTGGATTGATTGGGCTTGGATTGATTGGATTGGAATTAGCTGGAGGCAGTAATGGGGGGTTTCCAGGCGGGTAGCCCTTCGTGTATGCACTCGGTACCCAGTAAGATTTGCCGTTTTGATTTATCCGAAACCACAAAGCATCTGGCTTTTGTGTGGTGAGATCCGGGACTATTTCCCCGTAAGTCCAAGCATCGAAAGTGAAAGTCTGACCTTTAGATCCAATACTCACATTGCTACGATCGTTAAAACTAGGGCTATTGCGTAGATTCACACCAGTAGTTGACCAAATAATCGATGTAAAACTTCCTGTTTTTATGTCATAAGTCGCCCTTTCCCAAGGGGTAACTTTTCCTTCTAAACCCCAAGTTGTCGGACTCAAGAAAGGACTAGGCGTGTAACTTTGCGGCTTTGTTTCCTTCGCCACTTGCACAGCCTTATTCAAATTCACCACCCCAAAACCCGTTTCCTCATCCCATCCGGGCTCCTTCAAATCGATCGCACTTCCAGTCAAAACATCGATAACCTGAGTCACACTCAAAGCAGGATTGCTATCCCAAACCTTAGACAACATTCCCGCCGCCTTAGCTGCGGATGCCGAAGTTCCCGACATTTGACCGACATCATCGCCAACAGTCGATAAAGTCGGATTTTCAATTGTTCCACCGGGCACTAAAATATCCAAACCGTAGCCGTAACTCGAATAATCCGATCGCCCAAAACCATCCGACGAACCAACCGTGATAATATTGTCAAACTCCTGAGAAGATTGACCCAAAACCGACATCACACCGCCGTCATTACCAGCCGCTACAACCAACAGCACCCCATTTTGACGCGCATTTTCCAAAGCCGCACGCTCCCGCGCTGTAAACTCGTAACGAGTAGTAATGCTACCGTCAGCATTCTTTTGAGTTAAATCCAGGGGAAGAAGTGCGATCGCATTCTTCTTCTTTTGTCCCTTCGCTTCACTTACAAAATCAGTTAAAGCTAAATCCCATTCCCCCGAACCAATTGCCCGACTTAGGTAAACATTCGCCCCATCGTTGTAGCCATCAATCCCGATATCATTCCCTTGAATTGCACTTACTAAACCCCAGCTAAACGTGCCGTGTTCGTTCCCTTCTCCAGCATTTAACAACGGGTTGCTGTCTTTGTCGATGCGATCGCGCCCCAAGGTCACTTTAGAATAATCCAAATCGGGATTCTTCGCAGCAAACCCAGTATCGATGATGCCTACAAAAGTGCGATCGACCGTTGGCGCCACACTGATAGGGATAGGCGCTTCAGTGTCGATCGGTTGTTCAATTACAGGCAGTTTTGGGTCGATCTTAGGTGGTTGTGAAGGAGTTGGGGGGGCGATCGGAGGTTTTACTCTTACAGGCGGTGCGATCGCAACTGGCGGTACAACAGCAGGCGGTGTTGTCGCAACTGGCGGTGTTGTCTCAACTGGCGGTACAACAGCAGGTGGCGTTGTCGCAACTGGCGGTACAACAGCAGGCGGTGTTGTCGCAACTGGCGGTGTTGTCGGCGGTACAACAGCAGGCGGTGTTGTCGCAACTGGTGGCGTTGTCACAACTGGTGGCGTTGTCGGCGGTACAACAGCAGGCGGTGTTGTCGCAACTGGCGGTGTTGTCGCAACTGGCGGTGTTGTCGGCGGTACAACAGCAGGCGGTGTTGTCTCAACTGGTGGCGTTGTCGGCGGTACAACAGCAGGCGGTGTTGTCGCAACTGGCGGTACAACAGCAGGCGGTGTTGTCGCAACTGGCGGCATTGTCGGCGGTACAACAACTGGAGGTGTTGTCGGCGGTACAACAACTGGTGGCGTTGTCGCTACAGGCGGAGTTGTCGGCGGTACAACAACTGGCGGAGTTGTCGGCGGTACAACAACTGGTGGCGTTGTCGCTACAGGCGGTGTTGGAGTGACATACTCGATCAATTTCTTGCCGCCATCGAGTTTAGTCCAATCTTTGCTCTTATCGATCACTTTGTCGATCGACACAGCCTTACCAGTCGCACCAGTCAACTTGAAAACTAAATCGTTGTAATCTTTATCAGAACCCCGATCGACTCGCTGATCTTCCATCGCAAATGCCTTGCCGGTGCCAGTCACATCTGCTATTTGACCAAACAAAAAAGCATCATCTGGATTCAGGCTAGATAAAGATAATAACGGACGTTTGTCACCGTCCGCACCCGGATTGTTAAAGATATCTCGCACAGTACCATTTGGTACTAACATCACCGCAAAAGCATCTCCCGGTTTCATCCCAAATTTTTTCGCGCCACTGTACTGTCCCTCGTTATAGTTTTCCTCTCCTAAACCGCCGTTAAATAGCGGATTTGCACCTTCTATGGAGTCAGAAATTACGACGTGACCAAAGGTAGAATTTGTCAGAGCTCGTCTTGCTGATTCTTTGATAAATTCCTCAGAATTAGGATCGAAGTTCTCCATACCTTGTACGCTAAAAATGGCAACTTCACCTTTATAATTGCCGCCGTCATGTAGCCAGTCAAAACCAACTTGACCAGTTGAATCGGGAGTGAAGAAACCGGAGGTAACGCCTAAGCCTGTCAGCGGATCGACTTTTCCGTCTGGGGTTAAAGTAACTTGATAATTTGTATCGCGCGAAGGTGCAGAGATTTTTAGTGCATAATTTGTTGCGCCCAAATTATCGATGCTAAAAGTGCCCGAATTTGTGCCGTTGGTTTCGATATCTTTGACGACTTTTCCCTGAGTGTCGAGAAGCTGCATCCCAACAATGGAACTAAATCCGACCGCCGTAACTCGAAAGCTACCCGGATTCAGCCGATTAAAACGATAGGTGTCTGTGGGGTCAGTTTTACCTGCGAAGTCGATCGAGATATAGTTGTCGCTTAAATTGCCGATCGATATATTAGACATGGTGCACCTTGATTAATCCAATAATTTGGGCTGACATTTATCTATCAGAGGTGCGTCGGAGTTTTTATGCGAAGTTTCTGTTTTTGTAATATAACTTTACACAGAGGGTGGGTCAAACTCGCTGAACTTCCGCCGCTACTTATCTATCTGGAGTGCGTCGGAGTTTTTATGCGAAGTTTCTGTTTTTGTAATATAACTTTACATAGAAGGTACGATCGTCAGAAAAGCCAGTCTTGAACAGGCAAGATGCCTGTTCCACAATCATTATTGGAGAGGCTTAGTGGACTTATTTAACCCACGTAGGTGGGTTTTGTTTGTGTAGGCGCGGTTTCCAACCGCAGGCTAAAAAATCTCCCCAACAATCATTCCCGCCAATATGACAAACCCAACCCAAACATTTTGGCGAAAGATTTCACCGTAAACAGGCTTGGGAATATCCGCCTTCCGCAGTTGACTGTACTGCAAAAACCACAAAATTGCCGCCGCACAAATTGCTATCCAAAAACCGACGTGCAAGTGCAGATTAATTCCCGTTGCTGCTAACAAACCGACAGTACCAACAAAGAAAAAACCCACAGCATTAGTTACGTTATCCCCGAAAAAGATAGCGCTGGAATTGACACCCACACGCAAGTCATCTTCTTTGTCGCTCATTGCGTAAACTGTATCAAATCCCATCGTCCACAAGACTACTGCGCCCCACAGCAACCAAGTTGCTAATTCTAATTTATTGACGGCGGCACTCCAACTAATTAAAACTGCAAATCCCCAGGCAATTGATAACACTAATTGTGGGACTGGAAAGAATCTTTTTGCTAACGGATAGCAGATAATTACTGGTACGGCGGCGACACACAGCCAGAAACTTAACGGATTGAGATAAAATGCGAGAATGGCGGCGCAAGCAAAGGAAATTAAAGCAACTCCGATCGCAGTTTGCACTTTTAGGGCGCGGGATGCAAGGGGGCGCGATCGCGTTCTTTCTACTTCCGGGTCAATATCGCGATCCCACAAGTCGTTGATGACGCATCCCGCCGCACTCGTGGCTAAGGTACCCAACACTATCACCCCTACCAATGCGGAGGGCGGCTTTCCGTCTGCTGCTAAAAAGACGGCCCACAGGGCTGGAATCATTAAAATTAGCCTTCCTGCTGGCTTGTCCCATCTCAACAGCCGGATGATAGTAAGTAGTGTAGATTCAGATTGGCGATCGGGCTCTATAAGCATTTCAATTCTAGATTTTAGATTTTTAGCTTTAAATTCTATCAAATTTTAGGCAAAATCACCTACTATAGCGGTTCTCAAAAAAGTGATGTATGTCCCGATGCCCTCTTTGCCCCATGCCCGATGCCCCATGCCCGATGCCCTATGCCCTAATTCCCGATTTTTGCTGATTTAAGATCGCGCCTCACTGGATTCGTGAAATAATTATAAATATCTGTCAACCCCGATACACTCCAATGGTTAATTCACTTGCTGCTGCGGAGTCAAATCGCATTATTGCCGCTATTGATATGGGTACTAACTCGTTTCATATGGTGGTGGCGCGGATCGATCCGAAATTGCCTGCGTTTGCGATTATTGCTAGAGAAAAAGATACGGTTCGGTTGGGTGATTGTGAGGCTAAAACAGGGTGTTTGAAGTCTGAAGTGATGGAAAGGGCGATCGCAACTTTGCGCCGTTTTCAAGATATTGCTAAAACTTTTAATGCTGAACAAGTCATCGCTGTGGCTACCAGTGCAGTTCGAGAAGCGCCTAACGGGCGGGATTTTCTCAAACAAGTTGCTGACGAATTAGACTTGAATGTGAGCTTAATTTCCGGACAAGAAGAAGCGCGGAGAATTTATCTCGGTGTTCTTTCGGGTATGGAATTCAACAATCAATCGCAGGTGATTATTGATATTGGTGGCGGTTCTACTGAGTTAATTTTAGGAGATAGTTCTGAACCGCGCTGTCTCACCAGCACCAAAATTGGTGCTGTGCGCTTAACAGGAGAATTTGTCAAAACTGACCCGATTAGCCGGGAGGAGTTTGCCTATTTGCAAGCTTATATTCGGATTTCGCTGGAAAGACCGATCGACGAATTGCGATCGCAATTCAAGATAGGCGAACATCTGCGCTTGATCGGAACTGCGGGAACCATCGAAACTCTGGCTGCAATTAACGCTCGCGAAAAGTTGGGAACAGTTCCGAGTCCGCTGGCTGGATATCAGTTAAGTTTAAAAGATTTGCGCGAGCTAGTCAATCGTTTCCGCAAACTTTCCTACTCCGAAAGGCTAGCAATTCCCGGAATGTCGGACAAGCGGGCGGAAATTATTCTCGCCGGGGCGTTGATTTTGCAGGAAGCGATGGCATTATTAGGTATGGAATCCCTCACGGTGTGCGATCGATCTTTAAGAGAAGGCGTCATTGTTGACTGGATGCTAAGTCGGGGTTTGATTGAAAACCGATTGCGCTATCAAGGTTCAATCCGCCAGCGCAGTGTTCTGCACATGGCCCAAAAATATCAAGTTAACTTACAACAAAGCGAAAGAACCGCCGAATTTGCACTCAATTTATTCGACCAAACCCAAGGAATTCTGCACAATTGGGGAAGCGAAGAACGCGAGTTGCTGTGGGCGGCATCGATTCTGCATAACAGCGGTTTGTACGTCAGCCATTCGGCGCACCACAAGCATTCTTACTATTTAATTCGCAATGGTGAATTATTGGGATACACTGAAACTGAGATTGAAGTAATTGCCAATATAGCTCGTTACCACCGGAAAAATCCTCCAAAAAAGAAACACGAAAATTTTGTCATTCTCCCGAAAAAATACCGAGAAGTCGTTAGTAAATTGCATCCATTTCTGCGGTTGGCTGTGGCTTTGGATAGGCGGCAGATTGGGGCAATTACTGATTTCAAATGCGAACACCGCCCGGAAGTTCGAGAGTTTCACTTGCGGCTGCAACCGCTCAATCCCGGTGACGATTGTGCTTTGGAACTGTGGAGTTTAGATTATAAAAAGCCGTGTTTTGAGGATGAGTACAATCTGAAATTAGTGGCAACTTTAGAGCCTACTTTGGTGGCAGTTTAAATAGGAGGTAGAGCAACTGTAGGGTGCGTCAGGCAAAAATTATCTGTATGTCGTCAAAACATTTAGTCCTGACGCACCCTACAATAACTAACCGTAGGGTGCGTCAGGCGAAAAAATTAGCAATGTCAGAAAAGATTCAGTCCTGACGCACCCGACAATAACGATAATAACCAACCATAGAGTGCGTCAGCCGAAGATTATCTGTCTGTCCATAACTAACCGTAGGGTGCGTCAGGCGAAAAAATCAGCAATGTCAGAAAACATTCAGTCCTGACGCACCCGACAATAACTAACGACTACTAACTCAATATTATGTCGAACTACCGGAGAGCCACGATACCCGGAGCAACCTACTTTTTCACCCAAGTCACTTATCAAAGAATTCCTTGGCTGTGCAGCGATATTGCTCGGGAATCTTTACGAAAATCCCTGCTCCGAGTCCAGCAACTTTACCCTTTTTCAATTGAGGCAATTGTTTTATTGCCAAATCACATACATTGTATTTGGACACTACCAGAGGGTGATAACAATTATGCAACTCGTTGGCGATTCATTAAAACTTTTGTCACACATGAATGCGCTGATAAATTAGGAATACAAGCCGAAATTAGCCCATCTCGAAAAAAACGGAAAGAAAGAAATCTTTGGCAGCGAAGATTTTGGGAACATTTAATTAGAGATGAAACAGACTATGCTAATCATTGCAATTATATTCATTACAATCCAGTCAAACATGGTTTATGCCAGTCCCCCAAAGATTGGCAATATTCTAGCTTCCATCGATTTGTTGCCCAAAGCATTTATCCTGAAGATTGGGGAGCAAATGACATCCCAGATATTCCGGCACATATTGGTCACGAGTAGTGAGTCCGTAGGGTGCGTCAGGCGAAGATTCTCTGTCTATCGTTCAAAATTTTACAACTGACGCACCCTACAATAACTACAATAACTAACCGTAGGGTGCGTCAGGCGAAGATTCTCTGTCTATCGTTTAAAATTTTTACAACAGACGCACCCTACAATAACTAACCGTAGGGTGCGTCAGCCGAAGATTCTCTGTCTATCGTTTAAAATTTTTACAACAGACGCACCCTACAATGAGTTGCCAATTTCAACATTTTCAACATAAAATAGACAAATGTCAAATCCCTTGCTTTCCCTCAACTACGAACCCGCCCTCGAATCCCTCGGTGGCGACTACTTTGATGAAGTCCCGGCGGCAGATTTTCCGCAGCACATCCTCCGCTTCCGCAACGACCAATTATTGCCGACATTGGGCTTAGATCCGGCACAAGTAACCGACGAAGATTTCATTCAAGCATTCGGCAAATTTCACTGCGTGCGTCCCTTTCTCGCACTCCGCTACCACGGCTATCAATTCAACGAATACAACCCGAATTTAGGCGACGGTAGAGGCTTTTTGTACGGCCAAGTTCGCGGTACTGATGGCAGACTTTACGACTTCGGCACTAAAGGTTCCGGCCGCACTCCCTACTCGCGCAGTGCTGATGGTAGACTCACTCTCAAGGGGGGAGTTCGCGAAGTTTTGGCGGCTGAAGCTTTGCACCGATTGGGAGTTCGCACGTCTCGCTGTTTTAGTTTAGTTGAAACGGGTGATGCTTTGTGGCGGGGCGATGAACCTTCTCCGACGCGATCGTCCGTGATGGTGCGTTTTAGCCACTCTCACATCCGCTTTGGCACTTTTGAAAGGCTAAATTATATCCGTCGCCCGGACTTAATTAAAAAACTTTTAGATTTTGTCATTGAATATTACTATCCTAAACTGCATCTAGAAGCTAGCACTTCTGGTGTTTCATCGGAAGAAAAGTATGCGCTATTTTATGCGGATTTAGTCAAGCGTGTAGCCGAATTGGTCGCTCAGTGGATGGCGGCAGGTTTTTGTCATGCGGTGCTGAATACTGATAATATGTCGATTACTGGTGAAAGTTTTGATTACGGGCCTTTTGCGTTTATTCCGACTTATAATCCGAAGTTTACAGCAGCTTATTTTGACTATTATGGTCTTTATGCTTACGGCAATCAACCGTTTATTTGTCACGGGAATTTGGAGAAGCTTCAGCAACCGCTAGCAGCGGCGATTCCTCAAGCTGATATGGATGCTGCTTTGGCTAAGTTTGGTGGGTATTATAATACTACTTACCGACAGTTGATGCTCAATAGGTTGGGATTTGAGGATTTGTCTGAGGCTGATGGTGATGAGCTTTTGAAGCTGACAATTAAGATGCTGGCGGAGTCTCAAGTTGATTATCATGATTTCTTTTTTCAATTGCGAAGACAGTTTAATCGCACTTGGCGAGATGATGTCAATCAAATTTTTAGCGAGGCCGAAGCGACGGAGTTGTTAGCACCTTGGCGGGAGTTTTATTGTCACGTTTTGCAAAGTTTATCGGCGGATGATATGGATAAGATGGCGGACAGGTTGCGCCAGCACAATCCGGAACAATCGCTGTTGAGGCCGACGATTGAGGCTGTTTGGGAACCGATCGCTCTTGAGGATAATTGGCAACCTTTTTATGATTTGGTTGAGCGAATTCAAAATCCAGAGGGTTAGTAAGGTACGTTGTTGCGCTTTAGCGCTCTTTCTTATATATATGCAAAAGAGCGCTGAAGCGCAACTACGTACCTAAGAATTATTTGAGTTTGTCAATCTCAAATTGTGCGTCTTTGTAACCGCCGGTAAGTCCTTGATCGAGAAAGATTTTGCCTGCTTTCTCGAAATCGCTAATTGCTCCTGCTTTGTCTCCTAACGATCGCCTAACCATGCCTCTACCGTAGTAAGCACCAGCATAATTCGGATTGATCCGAATGGCTTGCACGTAATCGGCGATCGCACTATTGGAATTATTTAACTGCTGGTAAACCTTGGCCCGATTGGCGTAAGCTTCAGCATCGTTGGGATTGAGCCCGATTGCTGCGGTAAAATCTGCGATCGCCCCCTGTGTATCTCCCCCGGCACTGCGAGCTAAACCGCGATTGCTGAAAGCATTATAATCCTTGGGATTTAGTGTTGTCGCTTGAGTGCAATCGGCAATTGCTTTCGGGTAATCCTTCAAATTTAAATAAGCAATACAGCGATTGTTATAGGGAACCCCATCTTCCTCGCTTAGCGAAATTGCCTGAGTGCAATCGTCAATTGCGGCTTGATGCGCTCCTAAATTCAACTGCGTGCTGCAACGATTCGCGTAAGCATCTCCACTCTTGGGATCGATCGCAATTACCTGACTATAATCCGCCAATGCTCCCTGATAATCTCCTAGGTGAAAGCGCGCTCTCCCCCGACTGTACAAAGCATCCACATTCTGAGCATCGAGCTTAATTGCCTCAGTATAATCTCCAATCGCCCCCTGCAAATCGCTGCTCCCAGCCCGAGCCAACCCCCGCGAATGATAAGCTTTAACCAAGTTCGGCTGCAACCGAATTACTTCAGTCAAATCCCCAATAGCCGTCTTGTAATCTTGCATTTCTAAATAAGTCACTCCTCTTTCATAGTAGGCATCAACATCGTTGGGCTGGAGCTTCAAAACCTGAGTGTAATCCTCAATCGCTCCGCGCTTATCGTTGAAATCGCGACGGGCCAGCCCTCGGTTAAAATAAGCCTTAAAATATTGAGGATTGAGAGCGATCGTCTGAGAATAATCGGCAATTGCTTCTTGATATTTTTTTAAATCATAATTAGCATTACCCCGCTGATAAAAACTCTCACCATTGTTAGGATTTAATTGAATTGATTTGTCAAAAGCCTGCAAAGCTGCTGCCGCATCTTGATTGCGAGACTTTGCTACTCCCTTTTCGTAATATTCCTTGGCTTTGATCGGATTCGGGCGGCTGCAATAATTAAACAGAAATACCATAGCAATCGCCCCGCAGCCAGCGAATATCAGCCACCAAAACCGACTTCCCAAACCTGAAGAAAAAGTATTGGAAGACAGTAAGCTCGACGGAGAAATATTTTTATTTTGAGCCGTATTTCCAGGCTCTTGGCGGTGTTTCAGCTTGCTGAGAGCGGCCAAAACTTCCTCAGCCGATGGATAGCGTTTGCTAAATTGGTGGCAGACCATTTTGTCAATTATATTTGCCAGTGCCTGAGAACATTGAGCTCGGTTTCGCCAAACAATTTCCCCAGTGTGAGAAGGACTCGGATCTTGCAATTTTGGCAAATCCGTACCGGGCAAACCAGTGATAGCTTGGATCGCCATCATCCCGACGGCATAGAGGTCGCTGCTAAATTGCGGGTTGCCTTGAAATTGTTCGATCGGCATATAAGCCGGAGTTCCCGTCGCAATGGTGCGCGGAAATTCTGTATCGTACTCGCTGGCGTGATTGGCAACTTCTTTAACCGAGCCGAAGTCAATTAAAACTAATTTGCCGTCTGGTTTGCGGCGGATTAAGTTGGAGGGATTAACATCGCGGTGAATCACTCCCTGAGAGTGTACGAAGGCAAGAACTTTTAACACTTCTTCCAACAGATCCAGCACTCTTTCTTCGCGCCAAGGTTGACCGGCCACAATTTCCCGATTGAGGGCGTGGCCGGGTACAAATTCTTCTACGAGGTAGAATTGATTGCTTTCTTCAAAATAAGCTAGTAAAAAAGGAATTTGATCGTGTTTTCCCAGTTTTTCTAATATTTCTGCTTCTTGTTTAAATAATCGGTAAGCTGTTTTGAGAACTGTGGAAGTGTTGCTGGGAGGGCGCAGTTGTTTGACTACACATTGAGGGTGACCTGGGCGGCGAGTATCGACTGCTAAATAAGTTTGTCCGAAGGCTCCCGAGCTGAGGATTTGGACTACGCGATAACGCCTGTCTAAAAGTTGACCAACCATGTTCATATCGGAATTTGAGAAGTGGTAATTGGTAATTGGTAATTGATAATTGCGAATTGGTAACTGGGAAGGGGGAGTTGGTAATGGGTAATTCGTAATTGGTGATTTTTGCTGTTTCCTTTTTTGTTCTTGATTTTTCATTTTTGCTAATGACATTTGACAGTTGACAGTTGACAGTTGGCAGTTGGCAGTTGACGGTTGACGGTTGACGGTTGACGGTTGACGGTTGATAGTTGGCAGTTGGCAGTTGGCAGTTGGCAGTTGGCAGTTGATAGTTGGCAGTTGATAGTTGATAGTTGGCAGTTAACAGCTTGCCCGAAGAGCGCAAAAGAAGGGTTGACAGTTGAGTGTTTAGGGAGCATCTCTGTTTTGCATTTAATAGTGCGAGCGTCCCCGCTCGCGAGTCCTGGAATAGTCGCGAGCGGGGACGCTCGCACTATAATAAAAAATGCTTTTTTCAAAAATGAGATGCTCCCAGTGTTTACCGACTACTGACTACTGACTAATAACGTTCGCGAGCGGGGACGCTCGCGCTAATAACCAATAACCAATAACCAATAACCAATGACTAATGACTAATGACTAATAGTTTATTTAGAATCTTTGATCTGTGCTTGTGCATTTTGAAAACCATCGGCTCTTCCTTGTTCTAGAAACAGTGTTGCAGCTTTCTGAAAATCCTCGATCGCCCCAGCCCGATCTTTGAGTTGGCGACGGACGAGACCTCGGCTGTAAAAAGCGCTAGCATTGTTGGGGTTGAGTCGTAGCGACTGAGCGAAATCCTCAACCGCTAAAGGGTAATTTTTTAGTTCTGAGTAAATAGTACCGCGATTGCTGTAAGCTACTGCATCGCTGGGATTGAGCTTAATTGCTTGAGTGAAATCTTCGACGGCCCCCTGCTTGTCTCCCGAAGCCGATCGAGCTAATCCTCGATTGCTGTATGCTTTGGGATTGTTGCTGTTGAGTCCGATCGTCAAACTGCAATCTTCGCTGGCCTTTTGAAATTGCTTTAAATTCAGATGAGCAATGCAGCGGTTGTTGTAAGCTGCCTCATCTTTGGGATCGAGGCGAATTGCTCGGCTGCAATCTTCAATCGCTTTGTCGTAGGTTGCTAAATTTAAGTAAGCGCTGCACCGATTGGTATAAGCATCAGCTTGGTTCGGTTCCAATTCGATCGCCCTACTGTAATCTTCCATCGCTCCTTGATAATCTGCTAGATTAAAGCGCGATCGACCGCGACTGTAGTAAACCCCAGCTTCCTTGGGGCTAATTTGAATCGCTTGGGTAAAATCCGCCATTGCTCCGGTTTTGTCGCCGTTGGCCGATCGAGCTAAACCCCGATTGCTGTATGCTGTAGCATCGTTGGGATTGAGCCGAATTGCTTGAGTGTAGTCTTCAATTGCCGCGCGGTAGTCTGCCAAATCGTAATAGGCTAAACCCCGCTGATAATATATGTCACCGTTGTTAGGATTGAGCCGCAATACTTGGGTAAAATCTTCCACAGCCCCCCGCTTGTCGCCGGTGTCGCGGCGGGCGAGAGCTCGATTGTAGATGGCTTTGGTGTGGCTGGGATTGACTTTAAGTGCTTGGGTGTAATCGGCAATTGCTTGCTCGGTGGCGCCCATGTCGTAGCGAGCGTTAGCCCGCTTGTAGAAAGTTTCGGCATCGCTGGAATTGAGGGCGATCGCTTGGGTATAATCGGCGATCGCGCCTGTTTTGTCACCTTGCTGCGCCTTCGCAACACCGCGGGCGAACAATTCTTTGGCCCTCGCCGGACTTTGACTGTGCCAAAAGTAAATTATCAGTGCTGTCAATATCGAAGCTGCGGCTATGGCTGCAAACAGCAACAGTTTGGTTGGGCGCTGTCTCGGCTGAAATTGATTTATCGTGTCGGTGATGATGGTGGCTGGCGATCGCCCAGCCTCCCATTTTACCGTGATTTGTTCGAGGTCTGCCAAAACTTCGGTGGCTTCCTGATATCGTTCCTCGTAGTTTGAGAGTGCCATTCGATCGATAATATCTGCTAGAGCCGCCGAACAAGTCGCCCGATCGCGCCAGGAAATTTCGCCTTGGTTTTTTAAGGCACTCAGTTTCTCGGGCGATAGTCCCGTTACCGCAAGCTGGGCGATCGTACCTAGAGCGTAAATGTCGCTATTGTAGCGGGGGTTGCCTTGCGATTGCTCGATCGGCACATATAATGTTTCAGCAGCTAACTCCGGTTTTTTTCCCAAAGGCTTTTTAACAGAATTTGGGGATGTTGGCGCCAACAAATGAGAATTAACGAGCTCCGGGTTAATTTCTTTGTCTAAGCTAAAGTCAATCAACACAAATTTGCCGTCTGACTCGCGTCGAATTGTTCTGTCTGGTTGAATTCGGCGGTGAATGAAACCGTTGGAGTGTATAAACACCAAAACTTCTAATATGGATGATAGCAAAGCAATTACTTCGTCTTCAGCCCAAGGTTCACCAGGTATAAATTCTTGGCTTAAAGGTTGACCGGCAATAAATTCTTCTATTAAGTATAAACTTTGGTTTTCCTCAAAATACGCCAACAATTCGGGGATTTTGTCGTGTTTGCCCAATTTTTCTATTATTTCTGCATTTCTTTGAAATATAATTTTGACTAATTCTGGAGTTTGCGAACTGGTGCCGAGGAGCCGCATTTCTCTAACCGTGCATTGCGGATACCCGGGACGGTGAGTATCTGCTGCTATATAAGTTTTTCCCACTTCACTTGAGTCTGTGACTTTAATGATGCGGTAACGTCTGTCGAGAAGTTGACCAATCATGCTCTGCCCTCTACCCTGTTAATGTTCGATTATCGCATACAATCATAAAAACAATACGGGATGCGGGAAACTCAGAGACTTCAGTCCTGAGAGGGAAGCGGCACGAGGGAATGAGAGTCCCCGTCTTCTTTCTTTCTTTCTTTCTTTCTTTCTAAATTTTGTTGATGAACCTTGAGATATCTAGTATAATAGCTGAAAGCAGACAAGTCAACCAATATTCAGGAAAACAGAGGTGAATAAAACCAAAAAAACAATGGGAGTTCAGCAAATATTACTGTCTCCAACCAAAGAAGTTCAAGCCTTGTTAGAGTATCTCTGTCAACAATCAGGTAAACTGTATAACAGTGGTGTTTATTTAGCTCGTCAGATTTTTTTCAAAACAGGAAAATTGTTGACTGGAAAATTTGACTTATCTTTTGAACCATCAGTTACAAAATCAATGGTTGCTAAATCATTGCCATCAACACCAATGCAGCAAACATTGATGTCAGTAACAGAAGCCTTCAAATCTTTTAAAGAATTAAGAGATTTATATATCAAAGGTCAATTACATTTTAACCCCAAGCCACCGGGATACCTGAAAAACTCTAAGTTGTTTAAAGTAGCTTATCCCAATTCTGGAGGTTTAAGACCAAAACTTGTTGGCAATCAGTTAAGGTTTTCCTTGGGTTTAACAGTAAGGCGATGGTTTGGAGTTTCTGAATTCTTTTTGCCTATGCCATCGAATCTTGATTTTTCTCAAGTGAAAGAGTTTACAATTCTCCCGAAAAATGGTTATTTTTACCTGGAAATGTCCTACGAGGTTGAAAAACAACAACATAATTTAGACATTGGTCAAGCATTGTCAATTGACTTAGGAACTTCTGACAATTTAGCAGCTTGTGTCGATACGCTGGGAAACTCTTTATTGATTGATTCTCGTGCAATGAAAGCGATGAATCAATTGTGGAACAAGAAAGTAGCAACTAGAAAAGAAGGAAAACCAGAAGGTTACTGGGATAATTGGCTAGACCGTGTAACTCGCAAACGCAATCACCAAATGCGTGATGGCATCAATAAATCTGCAAAGTTAATTGTCAACCATTGTCTGAAATACGGAATTGGCACACTGATAGTTGGGTGGAATGAAGGCTTTAAGTCTAACAGTAATCTCGGTAAACTGAACAATCAAAAATTTGTTCAAATGCCTTTAGGTAAGCTAAAAAATAGGTTGAAAGAACTGTGCGATTTGCACGGAATCAGATTTCTTAAAACCGAAGAAGCATATACTTCAAAAGCTAGTTTTCTTGATGGTGACTCCCTACCCAAATATGGTCAAAAACCAACTGGGTGGAAAGCATCTGGAAAGCGGATTAAACGTGGCTTATATCAGTCAGATAATGGCATAATTGTGAATGCAGACTTAAATGGTGCTGCCAAGTGCGATTCGTTCAGTCGAAACCGAGAAATCGGGGGATGACTGGCTTCTACAGGGTAATCCATCAGG
>NZ_JAEQCF010000109.1:0-15320 GCF_020738625.1 Microcoleus sp. PH2017_09_SFU_O_A | reverse complement strand
TTAAGATAGCTCGCGAGTCTTAAGATAGCTCGCGAGTCTTAAGATAGCTCGCGAGTCTTAAGATAGCTCGCGAGTCTTAAGATAGCTCGCGAGTCTTAATATAGCTCGCGAGTCTTAAGATAGCTCGCGAGTCTTAATATAGCTCGCGAGTCTTAATATAGCTCGCGAGTCTTAATATAGCTCGCGAGTCTTAATAATATAGCTCGCGAGTCTTAATATAGCTCGCGAGTCTTAATATAGCTCGCGAGCGGGGACGCTCGCACTAAAAAAAAATACAAAAATGAGATGCTCCCTGACTGCTCACTAATGACTCCTGACTAATGATAAATATTCTTCTGATTCTGCCAAAAAATTGCGAGCTTGCATAATTGCGTAAAGGTCAACATCAGTTTCCAACAAACAAGCATGACCGCTATTAGCCAGCATCACCATTTCAGGATTCGGAATTACCTTGACTAAAAGCTTCGCTTCTGCCATAGAAGGCAGCAGCCGATCGGCTCCGCTAGCAATTACTAACGTCGGCTGTTCGATCGCACGCAACTGATTTTCATCCACATTAAACGATCGCACTAACGCCAATCTCCACACAGACGTATTTTGCGGTACCGCTTGCATCGCTTCCAGCAAAGCTCGCCGATCGTCCCGCCCAATCTTTCCTAAGGATGCTAATATCGGCAACAGACCGATTACCGACAGCGGATAAAGATTCGCCGGCAGCCACTGAGTCAGGTGAGAACCCCACTGCACCCAAGGCTGTTGTCGGAATGAAGAAGCTGGATTAACTAAAATTAGTCGATCGCACAATTGGGGAGCTTCTAAAACAACTTTTATCGCTAAACAGCCCCCAAATGACTCGCCGCACAGATAAACTGGCCGCTGATTGGCTTTCTTTTCTGCTTCAATTAAGGCAATTGTTTCCTTAACCAGTACCTCCCAGCTAGCCATGTCGTCGGCCGGTATAGCTAAGCAGCGAATGTCGAAATGCGGAGCTAATTTAGGAATTTGCGATCGCAGCAGCAAACCTCCCCCGTCCATACCGGGCAGAAATACAAATAAAGGGCGATCGGGTTTGGGCGGTTTCGGGCTGAGAAAACGAACCTTATTGTTAGCAGTTGGCATGATTAAACTTAATCTGGTAATTGGTAGTTGGTAATTGGTAATTGGTAGTTGGTAATTGGTAATTGGTAATTGGTAATTGGTAATTGGTAATTAGTAATTGGTAATTGGTAATTGGTAATTGGTAATTGGTGATTGGTAATCTTGCTCGCGAAGCCGAAGGGTCGCAATTGGCAATTGGCAATTGGTAATTGGTAATTTATTGCTCATTTTTACAACTGTCAACTGTCAACTGTCAACTGTCAACTATCAACTGTCAACTGTCAACTGTCAACTATCAACTGTCAACTATCAACTGTCAACTGTCAACTATCAACTGTCAACTGTCAACTGTCAACTGTCAACTGACTTAAACACACCCTCGCTCGAGTAATTGTGCAATTTCCCCCTGACAGTGTTCTGTAAGTTCAGCCACCACTGCTTTGGCCTTTTTGCCTCGATACTGCTGCTGTCGATCGACTGTAATCCAGTAAGGGCGGCCGATTAAAATATTAACTCGTTGATAAACTATCACAGGATGCCACCCAGCGCGATCGAACAACGGTTCGGAAGGATCGAACAAACTCAGCAACTTCAGCGGTAAACCCGATCGCACCGACTTTTCCTCCATCGAAGCAATCGCCACCGGCAATACCGCCAAATCCCGCACCGGCGCCCGCAAAGCCAAATGAGCAAATCCCCGCTGAAACTTCCCGATGGTATTGGGTTGAGTAAAGTTCACCATCGGTTCTGCACCCTCAGGAAACACCCCCACCATCTCCCTGTCTTGTAGCAGCGCCGTCGCTTGAGCGAAAAAATGTTGCTGTCGGTGCTCCGGTGCTTCCAAGGGGAAAGCCCCAAAACTCGTGACAACTTCCCGAATCACCGGAACTTGACCCATGTAGTGATGACAAGCAAACCGGATCGATCGACCCAACGCTGCTGTCAGCACCAAAGGATCTAAGAAACTGCGGTGATTGCTCACCACCAGTACCGGACTTTCTTGCGGAATCCGCTGCTGGTGGTGTACAAACATCTGCGTTCCCACACCAGCCAGGAAACAGCGCGAAATCATTAATGTGCGATCGGAAGACATGGGCTAAAACACAGGTAAAACGCTTTCAACAGTTGACAGTTGACAGTTGACAGTTGACCGAAGGAGAGCGACCTCTACCCTTAAGTCCGAGGATTGGAGTAATGAATAGTCTGATTTTCATTTCTCCCGCTCCGGGTTCCGGCTTTCAACCAATTCTTTCTGGAAAAGGTTGATTCCATACCCATGCAGCTTAACATTACTTTACAAAAATCGCGATCGGTCAAAAAGTATACTTTCCCCTTGTGCCTTTCTGTCGTAGTCCTGCACGCACGGGGGGTCAGAAACCAGGTTTTTGCGAAAAGACTCGTTACAGGCGCCAAAACAGTAAAAAACCCAGTTTCTTTGTCGGAGTGCCTAAGTCTGGTTTGGTAAAATTTCCCAGTCAGAAGTAAAATTTTATAAAGTCTTGTTGCAAACTTCTATAAAAATGTTTAAAAGAACGCCAAAACCAAGTTGTAGCAGCTAAAATTATAAATTCACAGTGGGCATTGACGCACTGTCAAAGTATTTTTCGACAAGTCGTAATAGCAATCTCCCGAGGCATCAATGGATAACATTCACAACTATCGCCTTAAATGTACCCTCACCTTTGGCGACATTTACGGTCAAATCATTGTTTGGCTGATAGTCATCTTCCTGAGTCTAGCGTCCGCACTCGCCCTCTGGAGCAGCGCCCGCCAAATCTACGCCTTGGCTACAGTTGGCTTGATTTTAGTGCTGTCTCTGCCATTCTTGCTGTTTGCTTTCGTGACAACTCTACTCAATAACATAGAAGTGCTTTCTGTAGACCCCGCCACCGAAGATCAACCTTCTGCAACGGGAAATCAGTCCCATCAAAGGTCTGTCGAAAGCGTCGGCTAGTCGAATTTGAAATTTTAGATTTTGATTTTCGATTAAAATCAAAAGTTAAAAAACTTCCCGATCTTTTGGTAGGAAGTTTTTTTTTGCGTCACCATAAGTTGAGCAGAACACTCAAAATAATTAAAAAACAATGCTAGAACACGACGTGATAATAGTTGGCGGCGGTTTAGCAGGTTGCCGCGCAGCCGTAGAAATTGCCCGGACTGACCCAAGTTTAAAGGTAGCTGTTGTTGCCAAAACTCACCCGATTCGATCGCACTCCGTCGCAGCCCAAGGCGGCATGGCCTCCAGCCTGCAAAATGTCGATCCAGATGACAGTTGGAAAGCCCACGCCTTCGACACAGTAAAAGGTTCAGACTATTTAGCCGACCAAGACGCCGTAGAAATCCTCACCCGCGAAGCACCCGGTGTCATCATCGATTTAGAGCACATGGGAGTCCTGTTTTCGCGCCTCCCAGACGGCAGAATTGCCCAGCGCGCTTTCGGCGGACATTCCCACCGCCGCACCTGCTACGCCGCCGACAAAACCGGTCACGCCATCCTCCACGAATTAGTCAACAATCTGCGCCGTTGTGGAGTTCACATCTATCAGGAGTGGTATGTCACGCGCCTGATTTTGGAAGCAGGCCAAGCCAAGGGCGTAGTTATGTTTAACCTGATAGACGGCGAAATTGCCGTCGTGCGCGCTAAGGCGGTGATGTTTGCTACGGGGGGTTACGGTCGAGTTTACAACACCACCTCGAACGATTACGCCTCGACTGGAGACGGTTTGGCGATGGCGGCGATGGCTGGATTGCCGCTGGAAGATATGGAGTTTGTGCAGTTTCATCCGACTGGTTTGTATCCGGTGGGAGTGTTGATTTCAGAAGCTGTACGGGGTGAAGGGGCTTATTTGATTAATTCGGAGGGCGATCGATTTATGGCGAATTATGCCCCGTCGCGCATGGAATTAGCGCCCAGAGACATTACATCGCGATCGATTTCCTTAGAAATTCGTGCAGGTAGAGGCATTAATCTCGATGGTAGTGCAGGCGGCCCCTTTATCTACCTCGATTTGCGGCACATGGGACGCGAAAAAATCATGAGCAAAATACCTTTTGCTTGGGAAGAAGCGCACCGCTTGCTAGGAATTGATGCCGTAGACCAGCCGATGCCAGTGCGTCCTACGGCTCACTATTCAATGGGGGGAATTCCAACGAATATTGGCGGACAAGTTCGCAGCAGTGCTGACAGTTTGGTAGACGGTTTCTTTGCGGCCGGCGAAGCAGCTTGCGTGTCAGTTCACGGCGCTAACCGTTTGGGCAGCAATTCGCTCTTAGAATGCGTAGTTTACGGCAAAGTTACTGGCGCAACCATAGCACAATTTGTCCAAAATCGCAAGTTACCCGCAGTAGACGAACAGCGTTATATTCAGGAAACACAAGAGCAAATTCAAGCACTTGTAGACCGTCCCGGACAATACCGAATTAATCAAATTCGGCAAAAGTTCCAAGATACGATGACTGAGTATTGCGGAGTATTTCGCAGCGCCGAATTGATGCAGGAAGGTTTGCATAAATTGGAGGAATTGGAAAAACAATATCAAGAAGTTTACTTGGACGACAAGGGTAAATCTTGGAATACGGAAATTGTGGAAGCTTTGGAATTGCGGAGTTTGATAATCGTGGGAAAAATGATTTTAACTTCGGCTTTGAACCGTCAGGAAAGTCGGGGCGCTCATTCGCGGGAAGATTTTTTGCAGCGGGATGATGAGAAGTTCTTGAAGCATACGCTGGCTTATTATTCGCCTGCGGGGATTGATTTGGCTTATATGCCGGTGGCGATTACGATGTTTGAGCCGCAGGAGCGGAAGTATTGATTTATAGGGTGTGTCAGCCCTAAATAAATTTTGTTTGTTACCTAATTACCAAATGGCTGACGCACCCTACTTACTAAATGGTTAGGGCTTGTAGCGTAAGGCTTTTAGACGTTCTAGCTATACCTCACCTCCCCTAGAAGTGCTATATATGAGTAAAACGACACAGACATCTCAATTCCAGCAAGCTCTTGAAGCTGTAGAAGTTTTATCACTAGAAGATCAAGCCATGCTTCTAGATATTCTTCAAAATCGTCTGCGACAACAGCGACGCAATGAATTACTCAAGGAGGTGGCAGAAGTTCGTCAAGAGTATGCTGAGGGAAATGTTAAATTTTGTTCTGCCGCCGATTTTATGGCGGAGTTGGATGATAGTGAGGAGAAAGTTCATGGCTGATTTGCCCGATAGAACTATTACAATTATCCTAGAATTACAGCGCCGACTGGTGCAGCTAATCAATCAAGCGGGAGCGACTGAACTATCTGTTTTTGAAATATTTGGAGAAACGGAGGCAACTGCTTCTGTGCTAGAACAATTGACAAACATTAGAGAACGAGCTACTTCTTCTTATTCTCGCCTTTCTAACCTGCTCCTGCGAATTTCGGAATTTCAGCCGATCGCTCCTACTGCTACCATAGAACTACTGACTCAAACGATAGAACAAGCTGAAGCTACAGCCGAGGCCGGAGAAGCTACTGTCCGAGAAGCTAAAAGTGATTGGAACCTACTATGACTCAACAACCGCAACCAGAACCCGAAAAAGTAAAGCAGACAGTTGCTAAAATGCGCGAAGTCTGTCGGCAGTTTGATAGTCTTAATTTTGCACTTGATGAACTGATTGCCCAGATAGAAGCAGATATTCGGAATAGTCCTCTCACAGCTTATCGTTTAGGGAGAGCCAAGTCTGTTGCTGGGCCTGCGGAGTCAGAAAGTTAGTGCTACTGTCATTGGTTGCGATCGCTTCCTAGCAAATTCAAGATCGATCGCCCTTTTCCCCAATTTCCCTCCACTATCTCACTCTCCACCATCCTCCCTAACTTCTTCGACAGATAAACTTAACGCCTCCGCCACCTGTTCGGCACTCAAACCCATTCCCAACAACCGGGGAATTGCAGCCCTTCTTGCCTGAAATTCAGCTTGTCGTGCCTGCTCTGCACTGTCAGCTCGCAATCTTTCTTGTTCGGCTCGCAATCTTTCTTGTTCGGCTCTTTCCCGTTGTTGTTCCCCTCGCAATCTCTCCAATTGAGCTCTTTCATCGCCAATCAATAGCAAATTACCTTCCTCATCCCACCAACGCAGCCAAAGCATGGTTTGGTTTTGATAACTGCCTTGCCAAAGTCCCAATTCTACGCCCAAAGGTGCGATCGCAAAATGACCGCGCTGATTCAGTTCTAAAAGTTGATAATATCCGTCAATCAACCGATAAACTTCTAATCGCCCGCTGTTAATTTCATAGATGCCGTAATAGGGAATTCGCATCACCCGCTCGTAAGCCCAAAACTTGCCAGGTTTCGTGATTACCCCTTCGTCTGTCCGCGACAACGGAGTAATATCCCGCTCTTCCTCGCCATTCCCGCTGGCAAATTCTAACGCAATTAACGGTGCTATATGTTCCCGCCACAGCACGTAGGAACGGCGAATTTGACCGTCAATATTAGGAGGTACATTAGGAACATAAAACCAATCAGGAGCTTCTGCACCTTTTTCCGGTGGCTCGGTTTCTCGCCAATAAATGCCGCAGTCTTGACCGATCGCATATTGTCCGTCAGGATGCCGCTGCTGCAAAATCGGGCCGATCGAATCTGTTAAAATTAAACTTTGTGGATGCTCCTGGAAATTTTTCACAAAAGTACCATCCGACTCTGGTAATTGAGTGTGGTCTGGAAAAGCAGGAGGTAGAACAACGCGGTCAACGCTTTGGGTCATAATTCCCTCCGAGGTCTGACTTAATTCATAATATCACGTCCTAGGTTTGTAGTGAGGACTTCAGTCCGCAGAAATTGATGCGGACTGAAGTCCTCACTACAAACCTTATAATCGTTATTTTTGCGGATACTCTCTAATCTGTAATTCGGAATAAAATAAGAAGTTTTGAGTTAAAAGTATCAAATTTTTTAACTCAAAATCATGGGGCGGGAACTCTTCGTACCGCCCCTACCAATGTCCTTAAGGTTTCGGTAGCGCACCTTCTGGACTGGGAGAACTTGACGGTTCTGGACTGGGAGAAGCAGCAGGATCGGGACTCGCTTTTTCTGCCGCAGGAGAAGGCGAAGGAGTGCCGCTAGCTAACTGATTAATTTGGTCTTTATAGTTAGGCGGAGCTAACTCAGTAGCTTTCTCAAAGAGCGTTTTTGCTTCGTCTGTTTTGCCCTGTTCCTTCAACACGATCGCATGAGCTAACGTCGGACGAAAATCTTTCGGATTCGCCTTAGCCGATTCGTCGTAAATCGCGATCGCCTCTGGGTAGCGCTTCTGCACAGCATAAACCTGCCCCAAAATCAACTGCACCGAAGTTACATCAATACTTCCCGGTTTCGCCTGATTCTGCGCCGGAGCAGCCTTGAGCGTATCTTGCAGCAGTCCGATCGCAGCTTCGGGCCGTTGTTGCACCAACAGCAAATTCACCAACCCCTGCAAAGCCTTAATTTCCCCAGGCTTAGACGCTAAAATTGACCGATAGGCCCCAGCAGCCCCTTCGCGATCGCCCGTGCGTTCCTTCGCCTGAGCCAGCAAAATCCCGTATTCCGTAGTTTCAGGATTCAGTTTAGCCAACTTTTCCAACGTCGGCACCACATCCTTGATCGCCCCCACTCCTTGTCCGATCAACTCCAGCCGTACCTGCAAAAGTCCCCGCAAAGCCGTTACATTGTCAGGTTCCCGCTGCAAAACCAATTCATACCCTCTCACCTGATCTTGCAGCAACTGCGATTGCTTATCGTTAGATGCGGCTGTCTGAGTTGGCGTTGGAGTCGATCGACTTTGCGCTTGATTGCCCTTGAGAATACTGTCCAAAATTGGAACCAGAGAAAATCCCACAAAAGCGATGAGCGCAAGCACTACCACTACAGTAATCAACCCGCGACCCTTGTTTGCTTTTTCCATAATTCAACTATCCCAACTTAAAATCTACTATTTTCTAAGAATCAACCCATCGCCTAGGGGCGTCTGCGATTTAACCAGATCTATGCAACCATAAAAGTTCTTAAGTTCAAAGTCCCAATTCACAAACCAGTCTTTTGCTTGCAGCTAATATGGTAACAGACCCGCAACTCCACGCTAGCCAAACTATTTTGGACACAAAGACCCGCAGCCCCAAGGAACGTGGCTTTCGTCCAATAAGAGTGCGGTTAAGCTCAAAATTACCGAAAATATGGCGGATCAGCCCGTTAGGTAATTGGATTAAGTAAAATAGGCAAGCTACTCCAGAGAGATTGGAATGGCGCCTTGGGGATTTTCCTCAAATCATTGCGAGATATTGCCGGGTTGGATGCTCAGGTATTCAACACGCTATGTCGGGATATATCCTAGATTGTCCGGACTTGAAGTATCTGAATATCCTAAACGCTATTAGCCAGCAACGCCAGCTTTCGGGCGATCGACCGATTCTTGGGTTAGCAACTCTCAAACTCTTTGCCAACAAGGATTAGAGCAGCCAGCAAATCCGGGATCGCTCGTAGCGCAGTAGAAAGTTGGCGTTGACGGGTCAAAACCAAACTTTCCGGCGCAAGCCTCAAGTCGGGTGCTAGTAGTTTTTAAATCAGTTTCTTCAGTTTATTCCTAATTTCCCTCAAGGGATGTGTCTCCGCTGCAAGGAGTTTTTATGAACCCCTCTCCCAACCGGTCTTCCAAATCGTCCAAATCTACTTCTGCTCGCAAGGCTCAGCCAACCGAGCCCGCCGTGAATCAGCCCGCAGTTACAGCCTCCGTGCCCGAGACACCAGACGAAAGTCCCGTGTCTTCCGCGTCGGCTGCACCTGTTGACCAAAATCAACCACCAGCGCCAACGGACGCCCCAGCGACAACGGACGCCCCAGCGCCAAATGACGCCCTAGCGCCAACGGACGCCCCAGCGACAACAGACGCCCCAGCGCCAAAGGATACGCTGCAACGACCACGCTACAGTTCTGCCCCCGATGGGGACAAAACAAAGCCAAAGCCCAGCGATGCTCCTGCGATCTCGGAGCCAGCAGCGCCTGCGGAATCTGCTGGTAAGACAACTGAACTCACGGTCGTACCTACCCCAACCCCCAAGCCTCCCACTAACGAAACTCAGGTCGATGATGATGACATACCCTCTGTCATGCGCCAACATCCCATTCCCCCTCCCAGTGAACCCAGACAGTACCGAGCTGTTGGTTTAGTGCGGGGCCGCTACACCCAATCTGAAGAGCAATTCACCCGAGGTATGTTGATAGCTGCCGACGGAACTGCCATCGACGCAGTTTTGCTGGGTAGAGTTATGAGTTTAGTCAAAAATCACCTGGATCTCGAACAAGAACACCTGTGGGTGGTCTATCCCCGCACCAGGCAAGAAGACGGCAACTTGCACGCCCAAATTATGGGTGTTTGGGAGCCGGAAACCCTGAAAAAATCTCCCGAAACTTCCTCTGATGAGGAAAATCAGGAAGCAGGGGAGATTGAGCAGGGCGGCGAACCATCGACTGCATCTTTGCCGCCCTCGGAACCTGATGTTGAAGATGGCTATTTTTCGATTCGAGGCGAGGTGATTTATCAACAATCGCAAGAGGAAGAAAAATATCTCATCGTCAAAATCAAGCAAGCTCCTCGCAAGAATGACGACAAGATGAAGTTTTTTAAGTTGAAACTCAAGGGGGATGTAGGAACAAAGGCGATCGGGTTTTTTTGGGATTTCCACGTCAAATTGCAAGCTGACAGTCTGATGATTGAGCAGGCCAACAATATTGGCGCCCTGCCGATTAAAAAGCGGAAATTCCCCCCCGGTAGCAAGCCGCCCGGTGGTGGCTACAAAGGAGGGGGAAACAAGCGTGCCTTTACTCCTAAGCCCAGCGGTGACGGTACTCCTGTAGGGCGTCCTACTATCAAGTCCGCAGCAGCACCGCCTGTCCCCAAGGAACCTCTTCCTAAGCCTGTGAAGAAGCCTAAGCTTGTTGAGGAATAAGACTATTTTAGATTCTTAGATTTTAGATTTTAGATTTTCGGTGAGTGCATCAGTTTCCCATGGGTGCAGTTTTTCACCAGAAGACTTCAATCTAAAATCTAGAATCCTGGACGCACTCGCAAGGATCGGAAACTGAGTTTCTTGACAACAAACCTCAGCTTTCAAGCAACGCCGGGGACAAGAAACCCGGTTTCTAAGACCTTGTGCTTCCACAAAAAAATCTAAAATCTAGAATCTAAAATCTCAAATTGTTTATTCAATCCTGACTTGGGCTCCCCACAAATCTTGGGGAAGAAATACTCGATCGACAGATAGAGGAGCAACTGGGGCCGTGAGGGTAAATAAACCCGCTTCAATTTGCTGCTTCAATTCCAAAGCTACTTGCCGCGAGAGAAACATACTCGCCAGCGGGGCGGCCCGCACGGGTTTACCCTCGATGAGAATGCGACCAGTTTTTAATTGAGCATAACTAACTAAACCAAATGTGGGACGAACGCGCCGGGGGATAGAGAAATCTACCACCGGCGCTACTATTTTTTTGTCTGATACTGCACAGTGCGCCACGACTGTTTCGTTTAAAACAGGAAAAGGGATGCCGACTCCCAGCATCAAGGATGGGCCGTAGTTTTTGAAGTAGCAGCCGCGCACCCATTTGGAGTTCATCTGTTTGGCGTCGCCGATGAGTGCCAGGGTGGCGGCTGGGCCGATCGGAGTCCCGTTAGGCTGCCGTTTTTGCAGCGGGAAGTGTTGGGTTCCTTCCCAGGTGATGTAGCCCTGAGCACCTCCTAGGAAGATCCGGGTGCCGATGCCGATGAGTTCGAGGTGGGGGTCGTTGAGCAAGGGTGACATGGCTCCCAGGCTCGAATAGACGGCGTTGCCGAGGTTCGGTTGCAGGGGGCCGAGGTAGGTGAACAGCGGGCGATCGCCCCCGTTGACTCCTACAATAAAGTTTTGATAGGCGTTCCGGGGATTGAATAAATAAAACTGGTTGATGGTATCGCGGGTAATCGTGGTTTCAAAGGAGGCGCGGGGATAGCAGTCTGTTACTTGCCCTAAAGCCCGCAACTGCACGGGTTTGCCGGCGATTAAGTCTTCGATGACGTGTCCGCCGCCCCGTTCCCGCGATTCTTCGCCGTCTTCGGCTACTTGGGTGGCTCCGAGGTACAGGTCTACGGCGCCGAAGCCGGAGTAGGCTAAAACGCCGTCCAGCCAGCACTGCCGGATTTTGATCGGGGGATCTGTATGGCCGAGGTTGATGATGGCGCCGGAGGATTCCATGGGCTCGAAGGTGCCGGTGGTAATCACATCGACTTGTTTGGCGGCTTCGGTAATGCTGGTTTCTCTGACTCTGGTTTTGAGTTCTTCGATTGTCCAGACTGTGGCTTTGCCTTGGCTGATTTTATCGTTGATTTCGTCGATCGATCTCATAACACTATTTTATTTGGATTTTAGTTTGATAGATTGGCGATCGGGCGATAGTTTGAGATAAAAGAAATGTATTATAACTGAGATGTTACACCATTCTCAATTAGCCTTTTCTGAACAGGCAAGATGCCTGTTCCACAAAGAGTTAATTTTCTTGTGGAACAGGCATCTTGCCTGTTCTTGATAATGATGCAAGATGTGAGTTATAACGCAATACGGTTCAGTTAACACTGTTAATTCCCCGGATATCCCCCTAAATCCCCCCTGATAGTCGGGGGATTTTGAGCAACTTCTTGTCCCCCCCTTGTAGGGGCGGTGCCCCCGTTCCCGCCCTCTTGGCTAGGGGGGATCTGTCTTATCTGAACCGTATTGAGTTATAACGGATATAAGAATAATATCATAAATCAAATAAAGGGCGATCGCCATGACTCAAGCGATATTAAAACCAGTCACTTTCGATGAATTTATTGACTGGTATCCTGAAAATTCGATAAACCGTTACGAACTCCATAATGGAACGATTGTTGAGATGCCTAAAACAACCGGAGAACATTCAGAAGTAGCTGGCTTCCTTTGCCTGAAGCTAGGGATGGAAATCGAGAGGCTGCAATTGCCCTACTTCGTACCCAAAGAATGCGTTGTCAAAGCTGATAACGAGCTATCTGGTTACGAACCGGATGCGATCGTTTTGGACAGACAAGGGACGAACAGCGAACCGAGATGGAAAAAGCAATCTATCATTACAATGGGTAGTTCTGTCCGGCTAATTGTCGAAGTTGTCAGTACCAATTGGCGGGATGATTACGGCTACAAGTTGGTTGACTACGAAGCTTTGGGTATTTCTGAATACTGGATTGCGGATTATTTGGGACTTGGTGGCAGACGCTATATTGGCAATCCGAAACAACCTACTTTTTTTGTTCACCATTTGGTTGATGGCGAGTATCAAGTTAGTCAGTTTCGGGGGAGCGATAGGATTGTTTCGCCCACATTTCCAGAGTTGAATTTAACGGTGCAACAGATTTTCAGCGCTGGACAAGATGCGGTTTAGAGTGCTAGGATACAAGATATAGATTTATAAGAGTCGGCGATTGAAATCGCTTCTATAAAAACAAAGTCCGCCTTCGCGGACTCAAAAATAAACTGCTATTTAAGCCAGATTTGGGATGAGTACAAACCTGAATTACTGATTTCCAGGAACGTCATTTGCGTCATTCTCTGGATCATCGGAAATGTCTGGTTTGTGTTCGGGTAAATTTTCTGATCGGCTTTGTGTGACTCCTATAGATTCGTACTCTTCATGAATAGCCGAATCAATTGCCGCCAACCTTTTAGGATTGGCGTCCCACTGGTTGAGAATGTCTTTAATTAGCACTTCCCTAATCCAAACTTGAGCGACAACTGTGAGGGGAAGGGCTAGCAATAAGCCTAAAAATCCAAAAAATGTGGCGAAGAATACTTGAGCTATTAAAGTTACTGCTGGCAGCAGCGATACTTGCTGTGCCATGACGTAGGGGGTGAGGATGTTGCTTTCAAACTGTTGAATTAGAAAGTAAAGAATGAGGACTAAACCTGATTTTAAGGGAGAGTCTAAAAGTGCGATCGTCATTGGCGGAATGACGCTAATAGTAGGGCCAATATTCGGAATCAAGTTCAGAAATCCTGCTACTACAGCGTGAGCTAACGGTAGGGGAACTTGCAAAACTGACAAACCAATTAAGCTCAAAAAAGCAATCACACTCATGCTAATTAAAGCGCCGATGACCCATCTACCGAGAGCTATTTCGCATTCATCTAAAATACCCTCGATTCGCCGCCGATAAAAAGAGGGAAATAGTTGTGTAAATGCTTTGCGGTAAGATAGGGGATCTGCTAAAGTCATCAAGGTCAAAACTAAGACTAACAAAAAACTCAGGATAACGCCTAATGTATTGCCGACAAATGCTCCTGCACCGCCAACGAGTTGGTTGAATAAAGGTTGCAGTTGCCGCATAATGTCGTTAACATCAAGATTTGGCAGGCGCTGGCCTAGTTGTCCCGAGAAGCGAGTTTCGATTTGATCTACCCAATCATTTAATCTTGCTATTCCTTGAGGAGCTCTTTGGGTAAGTTGTTGGAATTGCAGGGCGAAGGGCGGTACAATTATCAGGAACAAGCCTACGAAGACGAGGAATAAGAAGCTAATTGAGCACAGTACGGCGATCGACCTTTTGAGTCGGAATTTTTTTTGTAAGTAGCGTGCTAGTTTGTTTAAGGCCGTGGCTAAGACGATGGCGGCAAACAGCAGCAGTAGCGCTTGCCTGATTTGCCAGAGGATGTAACAAGATGCGATGAGGGCTAATAAGCCCATCCACTGTCCTAGCTTCATGCGATTTTTAGATATTATAACGGGGAATTGCCGACATTGCTTTAGACGCTTTTGGAATCGCGTCTCTACAAGATAGCTTAAATGCGATCGCCTCTTTACAATATACTCCTACAACGCAGCCTCTTCAATTCCCTTTCGCGAACACCTGCTGCGCTGTCAGATTCAATTTTGGGAAAGTTGGCGACTCAATCACCTCAGCCCCTCGGAACAGTTTAACTTGGTATTCCCCATCAATTAGTTGGTAAACCGAAAAAGTTGGTTGCTTAGGATTGCCGATAAACCGTCTCCCGCCCAATCCTAGATAGTCTATAATCCAATATTCTTGGATGCCCATTGACTCGTAAGCCTCTAGTTTGCGGGCATAATCATCCTCCCAGTTAGTGCTAGTTACTTCTACGATTAGGGGAACTGATGAACCCATTGTAATAATTGATGATTTCTCCCATCGCGGCTCGTTTCCAATGGTTTGTTCGTTGAGTACAATAATATCTGGTTCATAACCAGATTCCTCGCGCATGGGTTTGATGACGGCTTCTTTCGGGATGAAGTAGGGTAAATTAAGACGCTCAATCTCAATTCCTACCTTCAGCGAGGTAAAACCTGCTACTTTAGAATGCTTGCCTGTTGCTTTTGGCATTTCAACAATTTCTCCGTTGTGTAGTTCATAGTGACATCCTGAATTCTCAGGATACCAGTCAATGAATTCATCGAATGTTACTAATTCAGTTATGGTTTGAATCATGGTGAGTGCCTTGAGTTTGGTTGCGATCGTCCTAACGTATATTATATGACTTGTAGGGTGCGTCAGACGAACTTGTAGGGCGATTTTCGAGGGTTTCGGCTCTAAGGTTCGTAGTGAGGACTTTAGTCCTGATTCTGTCAAGGACTAAAGTCCTCACTACAAACTAATTTTATTGTCATCATTCGATCGGACTTGATATAAATCCCATCCAAAAAACCTCGCTGTCAACTGTCAACTATCAACTGTCAACTGTCAACTGTTTAAGTCTTTCTCGAACAACTCCTTGATAAAAACTCTCTAAAGCTGTCACGCAAACTTTATCATCAAACAGAAGAGCGTGTCGCTCACTCATGCGTTGTGAAATATCTCGCCGCCACTCTGAATCTAGACCCAACTTGACAGCAATTTCAATGTATTCCTCTTCGTTTTGGGCAATTGTCTCTGTTACTCCCAGCATCTTGAGAAAGCTATAAGCGTGCAGTCCCCGCATAAATTCTCCCGGACAAGTTACTATAGGTAAATTGCAGGCGATCGCCTCCAAAGACGTATTTCCCCCCGACCAAGTGAAAGTATCCAAGAAAACATCGGCAAGAAAGTTCATGGCTATATACTCTTGTCGAGTTGCAATCGCTCGAAATACGGCTCTTCTGGAGTCAAGGTGATAAGCAAACCTAATCAGAAAAGCAAGCTAATAGCCTTGCTCGAAAGTTATCAAAGTTCATAAAGCCATAGGCTTG
>NZ_JAEQCF010000012.1:0-60839 GCF_020738625.1 Microcoleus sp. PH2017_09_SFU_O_A | reverse complement strand
ATTCTTTATTAAGCTTTGTTAAATACAGAAGGCGGTTGAAACCGCTACCGACTTATCCCCATGTCTAAAGCCAGGGGCTTGCGTCTCGCTCTTTGGTCAGTCAGCGTCCAGGTCAATACTGACGGTAAAAAAGTTTTAGGTATCGATCATGGTATCGATAATTGGTTAACCTGTGTCAGCAATGCGAACACAAGCTTTATTGTTGACGGAAAACATTTGAAGTCTCTAAATCAGTGGTATAACAAGCGAGTAGCTGCATTGATGGGTGGAAAGCCTAATGGCTTTTGGTCGCATCAATTAGCACGATTAACTGAAAAGCGCAATCGTCAAATGCGTGATGCGGTAAATAAAGCGGCCAAAACAGTTATCAATCACTGCCGAGAAAACCAAATTGGTACTGTTGTTTTTGGCTGGAATAAGGGTCAAAAAAATGGCGTAAATATGGGAGTAAAAATTAATCAGAAATTCGTACAAATTCCTACTGGTAGATTGAAAACTAGAATCTCTCAGCTCTGCGAAAAGTATGGAATTCGATTTACAGAAACAGAGGAAAGCTACACATCAAAAGCTTCATTCGTTGACAATGACTTCCTGCCTACAATCGGTGCAAAACCCGATGGGTGGAAAGAGTCGGGTAGACGAATTAAGCGTGGATTGTATCGAACTGGTTTACAAAACTGGTGTATTAACGCCGACTGCAATGGTGCAGCCAACATTATGCGAAAAGTAGCGACAATGCTAGGTTTTGACCTTAGCGGAGTTGGTAGAGGTGTCTTGACAGCGCCATTAAGGATTGCCATTTGGTAGTGTCTTAAGAATCCCCGTGCGTTCACGCCGGGGAGTGTCAAACTAAGCGCTGCTAACAGAAATTCGGTGTTCTCGGCAAGTTCGATCGTAAATATGATTTAATTCCACAGCCAAGCAAATCTCACCCCGCAGCCATAGCGGTACAACTGGAAGCGTGGAACCCACAGCTAAGTTTTCCTGCCAAATATCTAGGCATTGGTTGCCGTCTCGCTCGATCGGGCGATAAGCTGTAGCATAGAGATCGGCGTCGAAGGGCGAAGCAATTCCTCCCACTAGACGGGCTAACAATTCATTGTGAAGATTTGCCTTCCTAACCGTCACAACATCAACTATTACCAACCCAATTCCCTGTCGCAAATACGTCTCGCACTTTGACACAAAAGCACAGCGATGACTAGAACGATCTTTGTTGGCAGGACTTACTAATTCAATTGCACCTGCTAAAACCGGGCCACCTTCTGTGTTAAAAATATTGACTTGCACAGATTCTGCCACAGGTAAAAAAGGCACGCTTTGTGCTGGGGGCGACATCCAATTGTTTGGTAAATCTATTGGCAAATTAATTACCGTCTCTGGACAATCAAAGTCCGGTAGAGGTTCCTCAAAAGCTGCTACATCAATTTCAATTTCAAACTGCACGTTGGGTTCTGCAAAATAACCTTCGGGTAATTTGGCATTCAAGTCAGATGCAATATAAGTCGCCCAAGCATTGTGAAAGGCGTGCCAGTGACGGCGCGCTGACAGCGGCGGGCGGAAATGATCTTGTAGCACCATATTTTTTTAAGTTAGGGCTAATTAAAATTATAATGTCTAATCGTTGGCAATAACTCAGCAGCAGGCGGAAAGATGAATTTGGTAAATGACAAGGATATTGTCAAACAGTATTTTAACTCGACGGGCTTCGATCGCTGGCAGCGAATTTACGGCGACGGCAAAGTCAATAAAGTGCAGCTAGACATCCGCACCGGGCACCAGAAAACGGTGGATACAGTGCTTAGCTGGCTGCAAGCTGACGGCAATTTGCGCGGGCTTTCAGTCTGCGATGCCGGCTGTGGTGTTGGATCTCTCAGCATTCCTCTGGCTGAGGCTGGGGCAATTGTTTGTGCTAGCGATATCTCTGAAAAGATGGTAGCAGAGGCTTATGATCGATCGACAGCCGTTCCCGGCAAGATGTACAACATCTCTTTCGCCGCCCAGGATTTGGAAGCTTTAACCGGCAAATTTCACACGGTTATTTGTTTGGACGTGCTGATCCACTATCCTCAAAGTAAGGCTGCGGAAATGATCGCTCACCTAAGTTCGATCGCCCAATCGCGACTAATTCTCAGTTTTGCCCCCAAAACCTTAGCACTTACCGCGCTCAAAAAATTTGGCGAACTTTTCCCCGGCCCGAGCAAAACTACCCGCGCTTACCAGCACCGCGAAGCTGATATTATCAAAATCCTAGAAAGCAACGGTTTTGTTGTTAAAAGAACAGCCATGAATAGCACTAGCTTTTACTATTCGCGCTTGCTGGAAGCTGTACGCAAATAAACTAGAAATATCTGCAAAAAGCTGATTTATCATAAATAGGGTGTGCAGTACGTAGTTGCGCTTGGGCGCTCTTTCATGAAAGAGCGCTGAAGCGCAACTACGTACCTAGAGGAGCGATCCATATTCTGGGATTCATTGATAGGGAAACCGCAGATAAACGCAGATGATTTAAATATAGTTTGTGAATGAATCCAACTCAAGTATATTTATGTTCACCAATTACCAATTACCAATTGCCCATTAAAAAAATATTATGTCAACGCTAATCCTAACGCGCATTTTCATAGCAGCCGCAGCCGTATTCGGAGGTTTGTCGGTTGCGGGCGGGGCTTTTGCCTCCCACGCTTTGAAAAATCAATTGACCGATCGAGCTTTAGGCATTTTTGAGACCGGCGCCCGCTATCAAATGTACCACGCCCTGGCTTTATTACTCGTCGCTTTATTATTAAGCCGCGCCCCAGAGTCTGAAACCTTTTTTGCAGTGGCTGGATGGGCTTTTATTGTCGGCACAATCGTCTTTTCAGGCAGTTTGTACGCGCTGAGTTTGACTGACATCAAATGGCTGGGTGCAATTACCCCCTTGGGAGGAGTTGCTTACATTGTAGGTTGGGGATGTTTGGCAGTTGCTGCTTGGAGTTTTAAATAGAGATTGGCAATTACCAATGCCAAATCCCTCCGCGAGAACTCCGCTTTTCGACCCCATGCCCTATGCCCTATGCCCTATGCCCTATGCCCTATGCCCAATTCCCTAATTGTCAAAGACATCGCTGGAAAACATATCTGTCACAGTCCGCAAGTAAGGTAAAAATACCATAACATCGGCAGCCGGGAGGCGATCGGATATTTCCCAAAACAAAATTAGCAGCATATCCTGCACTAATTCCCAACTTACATGAAGTCTCGGGTACAGCATCACGCAGATTGGAAACAATTCTTGCTGTACCGGGCGAATGCTTTCTTCCAAAACGCACCAGCACAAATAACTTTGAAAAATCTCGACATCCCGAATGCCAGAAATTTTGACCTGCGGATCGGTCAAATAACCGCTGCTGCTGCGGTATCCTGGATGCTGGGAACTAGCCCGAGCGTACACTGCACTAGCAATCTGAGTTGTCTGCTGCAACAAATGCTGAACGGCTAAGAGAGCTTTTGAATTCGGGGTATGATCCGCCGCAGCCTCGTTAATCTCTCCGTGGGGAATGTGCAGATAGTCATCTATAACTTTTAAGTAGGGTGCAAATTCCGATCGCTCTGACTCCGAAAGGCATCCTAACAAGATTTTGCTAGTGTATTGAAACTCCAACGTCACAAATCCCAGCACTAACGGATCTGTGTCTGAGTATTTCCGTCTTACTTGGACAATATCTTTTCCCACCAGCACTGACAAGCGGAAAACAGGTTCCCTATCGCCGTAAGCGTCTATTGCTTTCCGATATAAGCTGCGAGTGTCGGCGACAATTTCTTCTTGATTAATTAAGCTAGGATCGATCGCGTGTCGCTCTATTTGTTCCCCTAAAACAGTCTCTACTTTATTCCAAGCTATCTGGCTGGCAACTTTCAGAGTATCTGTCAATTTGTCAACTATTTTGGCTCGATTGCCATCAAAATTGCTTAAATCTCGGCTCTCGGAGATTTGCTGATGTGTTTGGTTTTCTCGTCCCGCTACTGTACTGTAATATTTTTTTGCCCAGCTAACTGCCAAGGAAGAAATGCTAACTCCTTTAGCCCCTGGGATCTTGTGAATGTCCGATTCCGTAATAGCCTGTGACGCAAAACTGTCGTCCTGTTGCAGTTCGTCGCCCACCGATAAAAACTTTGAAGATAGTTGTGAAATACCAGCCATGAGAAACCTCGTTGTTTTATAAAGCCGTACCCGATCGATTCCCCTAATTTTTAAAGTTACTAAATATAATCTTCTGCATTTATACCCTGACAGTCATCCGCCATTGTGCTTAAAACTATGAGCCATTTGGCTGCACTGCATCCATCCTATATAACTTGCACGTTAATAACGCTATTTATTGTGCGCTCGATCACAGTCACTATGCGATCGTAACCGATTTTTTTTCTTTACCTGTAAAGACGGCAAAAATAAATTCAATTTGTTTTAAAAGCTCAGAATTAAACTCTAGTCTGCCTTGAAAAAACTGCTCTTTGAGATATTTTATCTTTGTTTTGTCGCTTATGTCGATCGCCCTATGTTCTCAAAGAATCTAGGCTACATCACGATCGAGCGGTGACTTTGATTGATTTATTTTTTTATGTGAAGCCCAAAAAATTTGTCTGACATTCGTTAGGAAACCTTAACACATTCAACGAGCGGCATTTATAAATAAATTATTAAATTTGAGATAACAATCAGATTTATTTGATTTTCGTTAATGCCATTGTCAGCGCGGTTTCTTGCGCTCAGTTTTTTTAGATTCCCGATCGCCCAACCACCATTCAAAACCGGAATCTCGATCGACTCGTCCGATCGCTCCTGCATTATACGAAATCTGGCTGCTGCGAGTCGTCTGCCGGAGGTGGTAGCCCGTCCCTACAAGGATAGGATTAGGTTTAAGGGCCCCACGGGCGATCGATCGTTACAAACAGGATAGCCAGTGCATCTTTAAGGCTATGCCTTCGGGTAGGATTAGTAGGACGAGAGGAAGTGGATAAAGTCAGGAACTCAGGTCTAAAGACACGCTCGCTTGGTCGCGAGCAAGTCTCGAAGCCAGCTATTCTGACCAGCCTAAGTCTTAACTGACTACGTTATTTAGGTCACGACACCCTGTGGATGCGAAGCTAGTCCCCTGCTCTGTCGTTTGCAATTAAACAGTTCTAAAGTCACTGGAACAGTGTTGCAAGCCCAACAAGCCCTGATAACATTGGCGAAGCTAACATTACCCCGTAAGGGAGACCCAACAAAGGCAACCATTATGCGTACAGGATTGTGAAGCTTGAAATGGTAATTGTCCCATTGAAAGTACATTACAAAAGTACACCTAGTCAAACAATCCCAAGGCGGTAATGGAAAAATTCAAGGCGGTTTCAACCGCCTGGTCGTTTTCCTCTCAGGTCTAAAGACTCTGAGTTTCCCACTTACCGAGCTTTTTTATGAGCGCCAGCAATTCAACAGAAGAAATCAAGTTCGGAACCGATGGGTGGCGGGGACTGATTGCCCATGACTTTACTTTTGCCAACGTGCGAAAAGTCACCCGGGCGATCGCCAGCTACCTCGAAACCGCTTACACCAAAGACCGTCCAGTGCTAGTATCCTACGATACCCGCTTTTTGGCAGACGAGTTCGCCCGCACATCGGCGGAAGTCTTGGCAGATTTGGGATGGACGGTGATGGTAGTCGATCGAGATTGTCCGACACCAGTTATCGCCTACAGCGCCAAGCATCTCAACTCCGCAGGAGCCCTGATGTTCACGGCTTCGCACAATCCCGCACCTTACTGCGGCATCAAATACATCCCCGACTACGCAGGGCCGGCAACCCCGGAAATTACGGATACCATTGTGGCAAATATTACTGGTGCTTCCGATGCCCCAGCCATAGGCAGCCACAACGATAAAATCTCCACTTTTGACCCGAAACCCGAATATCTGAAGTTTCTATATACTTTAATCGATGTGGAGCGGATTCGCTCTGCTAAGTTGAAGGTGAAGTACGACGCTCTTTATTCGACTTCTCGCGGCTATCTCGACGGTGTTTTGGAACACTGCGGCTGCGATGTGGAAAGTTTTCACACCTACCGCGACGTGCTGTTTGGGGGCGGAATGCCTGAACCCAAGGGCGAACAGTTAGTCGAGTTGGTGGAAGCTGTTAAGAAGGATTCAGCCGATTTAGGTTTGGCTACGGATGGCGACAGCGATCGCTTTGGTATTGTTGATGAGTTGGGTAATGTCTTGACTCCGAATACCGTGTTGTTGCTGTTGGCGCGTCACTTGGTTAAGAATAAAGGCTTGACTGGGGCGATCGTCCGTACCGTCGCAACTACCCATTTGCTAGATAATATGGCCGCCAAATACGGTTTAACAATCTACGAAACCGCAGTCGGCTTTAAATACATCGGCGAAAAGATGCGAGAAACAGCCGTGCTCATCGGTGGCGAAGAGTCTGGCGGTTTGAGCGTTTTGGGTCACATCCCCGAAAAAGATGGGATTTTGGCTGATATGCTAGTTGCTGAGGCGATCGCCTACGAAGGCAAACCGCTATCTCAGCTAGTAGAAGAAGCCATCAAAGAAGCCGACGGCCCCCTGTACAACAAACGCTTGGACTTACACCTAGAAGAAGCGCACAAAGCAGCCGTTTTGGACTCTTTTACCAAGAATCCACCCACGGAAATAGCGGGTATTGGCGTTAAGGAAATCGGCCGCAAAGACGGAATTAAACTGTATCTTGAAGACGGCGGTTGGGTATTGCTGCGGCCTTCGGGAACGGAACCTTTGATGCGCGTTTACATGGAAACCAACTCTGTGGAAAAAGAAACCAAAGTTGCCGAGTACATGGAAAAGGTAATTGCCAAGTTAGAACCTGCTTAAGTTTCAATTTATCCTAATGCGGGGTTTTTCTCCTAAGCTTTGAGATTGTAGGGTGCGCGCCGCGCACCTTACGTATTTTTGATAGATCTTGCCAAGCTTATGAACATTATATATCTGGTATTACTTCGTTTCCAATTACTTAAATTATCTGCGTCGCATCTGTGTTTATCCGTCTGACATCTGCGGTTTCTGTACCAATCAAAGACTTATGCAATCGGTATATTAATCATCAATACTTGTCCGCCACCATTGACAAACAAATCAAAATTATCAGTATTCGATCGCACTTTAAAATCTTTCCATCAAATCTTTTTCTTGGGAATAAACATCTCGTAGCTGTTGCAGCCCTGAAGCAGAAATCACCGATTTAAGTTTAGCTACCAACATTCCCCACTCCAGCAAGCTGTCAACTGACACAGCCTCTTTGAACTTGTGCGTATAGAATTTAGTCCAAAATCCCGGTGCTAGCTTGCTTTTCCAGCGTTTGTACCATCTGCCAAAATCTTGAGGGGAAGGCGGATTGACTCGTAAGATTGGGGGAAAATCGGCGTAGCTGACAAACCGGCTGATGCCTTTGGCGTGGACATACACCATGTAGCGGCAGCATTCGATCCGGTAAATGTCGTCTGTTGAGATGTTGAACAGCAGTGCTACTGTGTCTTCTGTGACGAATCTCGCCAGCGGATGCAGGATTGGAGATTTGTGAATTATCTTGGATTCTGCGATCGTCCGCGATTTTGCCGGAGTTTCTGATATCATGGCTAGTATACCTCTGGATATGGTTAGTAGACTTCTGGATATGGCAAATGCGCTTTTGATAGAAAGAAATAATCTGTCTAGATTGAGTTTTTAAGACGATCGCCCTTTAGTTTTCGAGGCCGGGGGGCGATCGCTCTTTACATATACAATTATACGACGCAATTGCATCAACTGTCAAGCATGGGTTTAGTCAGGCTAAAAATTCGGGAACTAGCTGCTGAGAAGGGCTGGACGCTTAAGGAAGTATCCGATCGTTCTGGGGTAATTTATAGCACCGTCAGAAGCTATGCTCGTCGTCCTGAAATGGCAATGGTTGACTTTACTTGCCTGCGGAGGTTAGCTCGAACTTTTGATGTGATGATTGAGGATTTGGTTGAGGTTTTGGAGGAATAGGGCGATCGCTCTTAGTTGTCCAGACGTGAGCCGATCGCTTTTTCAGATATCTAATATTAAACGACAGCAGATTGTCATTTGTCAAGTAAGTATGAGTAAAGGCTTAGTGAGGTTGCGGATTCGGGAGTTTGCAGACCAGAATGGCTGGACACTTAAGGAAGTTTCAGATCGATCGGGCGTTGGTTACAGTACCATTAGGAACTACGCCCAATGTCAAGGCATGACAACCGTTAACTTTGCCTACCTGCACAGGTTAGCTCGGACTTTTGATGTGATGATTGAGGATTTGGTGGAGATTTTGGAGGAATAGGTTGATCGACCTTTCTACCTTTCCACTATAAACCTCACGCTGCGTCTTGTCAAGACGCGCTTAAACGTTTTGCAACGCAGCTAGAAACTCAGCTTAAAGGTGCTAAGATTTAGTCAAAGTTGTTAATCTCCCGTTAGTTTTGTGACTAGAGCCAGTACCGCGATCGGAGTCAGCCCCATCATCAAGGATATAGTGCAGAAAAAGGCGCTAGCAACCCGACTAACGCTGAAGGAAATTATATATGTCGGGATGCTGGCGATCGACGAGTTGGACGAAAAGCGCCTGCAAGAGTTGGCGGACAAGGTGCATCAAATGCAGGTAAATGGAGAGATTTGAGGGGTTGAGGGCGATCGGGCTTTTGGTGAAAAGAGGGGAATGCGATTCAGTCCGCTCCTACAGAATAGTTGTGCCGCTGTCAAGGATTGTAGTCCATTAAGCTCAAATATTTCAAGCCAATCCAATCACCGCGTGCGGTACAGCCAAACTTGTATCCGCATCCTACATCCCAGAAGCAAAACATATATTGTTTTTGGTCTTGCAGGTATTCATGCACTAACTGATTAGTAGGTTCCTCCTCAGAAAAGTCAAGATAATTTATATTGAAATAGTAAATGTCATCATCCAAAAACTTGCCTACCTTCAGAGCTTTTTCAATTGCTGTAGCTTCCTCAGAAGCTGCTGTACAAAAAATCTGATGATGGTGGCTGTATTCGTTGTAGTAACCAGTTACTTGAATAGGTTTAAATTTGGCAATAATTTTGCAAATTTTATCATGTAAATCTTGTGTTACCAAGCTTGGTGAGTCACAGGAAGTTAGTGATGCGAAAGCTGGATGATATGATAACTCGTATCGATTCCAAACTTGATCCGGAACGGTAGGAGCAAGACAAATCCAGTCCGAATCTGGAGTTTGACCAACAATTATATAAATCTTAAATTGGCCCGACCCCCGACGATAGTTGAGGCTACTTTGAATACTCCTCAAACTGTAAACTTTAAGATTCTGCAAACTATTTTTTAAGAAGTATGCTAAAGCATTGTAATACTGGAAATGCTGTGATTGTAAATATGGATTCCAGGATTTATCTTTACGTTTTCGTCGAGGTGGTGCGTATTCATAGCCAGGATATTCCTTGGGGTCAATGGGCAATCCACGTCGCTCGATCCCTTTCCACGCTGTAATCGCTCGATCTAAGTCTGCAAGCTGAACAAAGCCTTCTGAGACTAAAAGATTCCAGGCATTTAGGCTTCCTCTACGCTCTGTATCCCACCAAAATGGGTTCAAACTTTTCGCATAGTTTTTGAACTTGTTGATTAGTTCCTCTGTCTCAGGGTGCATATGACTATGTGAACTACCTAAATCCTCATGTTAAAGATAGAGAATGCGATCGTACTTTTATTCCTGCTTGACAGACTCAGCCAACCGCTTCGCATTCTCCCGCCGATAAACATTAATCGGACTGTTGCGAATATCAGCTTCAACCATTGCAATTAGTTCATCTAGTGTTTGAGTCCAAGCTTCCAGCATTCGGTTGCTGTCCCGAAGCATAGCAACAGTTTGCTTAACTTTCTCTGGATCGGGGAGTTTGGGTGTTTCACTCATGGCAGGTTAAAATCTCTTTTCGCTTCCTGGATAGTGGCTTCGATCGCATCGGCGTCAGCTTCTGCTTGCTCAATAGTTTGACCTACTGAATTCGGCGTAGCAGAAGAAAATTATCTAAAGATTTGCCATATCTGCTGTGTTGACAACCAAATTACAGCGATCGCTCCCAAGTATAATGTCACAATATCAAAACCTAAAAGGGTTTCCAATTCTTTCAAAGTAATGGCTCGGTATATCAAGCTACAACTTGATATAATCGCTGTTGTAGCCAAAGCTAAATTCATAAAGTCTGCCAACTTGAAAACAATAGGTCTACGGCGAACATATAACGAACTGATACCTAAAACTATGGTCACAAATGTTAAACAAGCCCAGCTAGAGACTAAAATTTGGTTCTGACTCATTTAACATCCCTACTATCTTCTGTCCTATCGGACGATCGAGAATTTCTCCCGTACCACAATCCAAGGGCAGCACCAGCTACAGCACCGGGTACAGCACCAGGTATTCCAACCACCATATTTCCGATTAAAGCACCGCCTGATGCCCCAACAATCATCTGATTTCCAATGGTCTGAATAAGTTTTTGTCTGTTCTCCGTTTTATCATCTGAAATAGTCCCTAATTCTTGACAAATCGCTTTCATTTCGGCTGCAAATTCTGCATCTTCATACATTGCCACTTGTAAATACACAGCAACTTGCTGCAAATCAGATTTTGAACCATGTTCAGCAGCAAATATAGCACTTCCTGCTTTTGGGTTTTCTTTTAACTTATCGGTAATCCTTTGACGCAACCGACTTATTGTAAGGTTTTGGCTTTCGGTGAGTTCACCCACAGCAACTTTAGGATCAGAGGGGAAAGCCCATAAGACGAGGTTAATGACGATTAAATTCAATGATTCCATAAAAATTTTATAACTTTTAACACAATTTTGTCTGCTTCTATTGTACAAAATTCCACAATAAAATTCAAAAAATCCCCCGCCCGAAGGCAGGGGATTTAATTTAATTACCTAGAAACCAGAGTTCAGAGTTATCCGAATTTCCCGGCCGTCGAGGCAATTACAAAGGCTGCGTAAGTGAAGACGTTGCCCACAGTAAAGTGAACTAAGCCAACCAAACGACCTTGGACGATCGACAAAGCAACAGGCTTGTCTTTCCAGCGAACCAAGTTGGCCAAAGGAGTGCGCTCGTGAGCCCAAACCAAGGTTTCGATCAACTCTTGCCAGTAACCTCTCCAAGAGATCAGGAACATGAAACCAGTTGCCCAAACTAGGTGTCCGAATAAGAATATCCAGGCCCAGACTGACAGGTTGTTAGTACCATACGGGTTGTAACCGTTGATCAACTGAGAAGAATACAGCCAGAGGTAATCGCGGAACCAGCCCATCAGGTAGGTAGAAGACTCATTGAACTGAGCGACGTTACCTTGCCAGATGCCTAGGTGCTTCCAGTGCCAGTAGAACGTTACCCAAGCTAGGGTGTTCAACATCCAGAAGACAGACAAGTACATCGCGTCCCAAGCAGAGACATCGCAGGTACCGCCACGGCCGGGGCCGTCGCAAGGGAAAGCATAACCGAAGTCTTTTTTGTCCGGCATCAGCTTAGAACCGCGTGCATCCAGAGCGCCCTTGACCAAAATCAAGGTGGTGGTGTGCAAGCCAAGTGCGATCGCATGGTGAACCAAGAAATCGCCAGGTCCGATCGCCAAGAACAGAGAATTTGTACTACTGTTGATTCCTTCCAACCAGCCTGGGAGCCATACGTTGCCGTAGTTTGGCCAAGCAGTCGCCGCAATGCTGTCTGGGTTAGAAAGTAGCACGTCCATGCCGTACAGAGCCTTCCCGTGAGCAGCTTGGATGAACTGTGCGAACACTGGTTCAATCAAGATTTGCTTTTCAGGAGTTCCGAAAGCGACTACAACGTCGTTGTGAACATACAAGCCGAGAGTGTGGAAGCCCAAGAACAGCGACACCCAGCTCAAGTGAGAGATAATCGCTTCTTTGTGCTGCAACACGCGATCGAGCACGTTGCCTTTATTAGCTTCAGGATCGTAGTCCCGCACCAAGAAGATAGCTCCGTGGGCGAAAGCACCGACCATGATGAAACCAGCAATGTACTGGTGGTGCGTGTACAACGCAGCCATTGTCGTATGATCCTGCGCTATGAAAGCGTAAGGAGGCATCGCGTACATATGCTGAGCGACCAAGGAGGTGATTACACCTAAAGCAGCGAGGTGAAATGCCAGTTGGAAGTGCAGCGAGTTGTTGTAGGTTTCGTAAAGGCCTTGGTGAGGCAGGTTGAACTGACCTTCACTCTTACCGCCTACCAAACCAGCTTTTGAATCCAACATCTCTTTGATGCTGTGACCGATACCGAAGTTAGTCCGGTACATATGACCGGCAACGATAAACAGAACTGCGATCGCCAAATGGTGATGAGCAATGTCTGTGAGCCACAGGGATTCTGTTTGAGGGTGGAAGCCGCCCAAGAAAGTCAGAATTGCAGTTCCAGCGCCTTCGGCAGTACCGAATACGTGGCTTGCTGCATCTGGGTTCTCGGCGTATACGCCCCAATTACCAGTGAAGAACGGAGCCAAACCAGCCGGGTGAGGAGGGGTAGACAAGAAGTTTTCCCAACCTACGTGCTGTCCGCGAGATTCGGGGATAGCAACGTGAACCATGTGACCAGTCCAGGCCAAAGAGCTGACACCGAACAAACCAGCCAAGTGGTGGTTGAGGCGAGATTCAGCATTCTTGAACCAAGACAAGCTCGGGCGGTACTTCGGCTGGAGGTGCAACCAACCTGCGAACAGCATGACAGAAGCCAACAGTAGCAAGAAGATAGCTCCTTGATACAAGTCGCCATTTGTCCGAACCCCTTGGGTGTACCACCAGTGGTAAACACCAGAGTAGGAGATGTCCACTGGGTTAGAAGCGCCCGCTTGAGTGAAAGCTTCTACTGCTGGAGCACCGAATTGAGGGTCCCAAATCGCGTGAGCGATCGGGCGGACGTTTAGAGGGTCTTTAATCCACTGTTCAAAGTTACCTTGCCATGCTACGTGGAACAGGCTGCCCGAAGTCCACAAGAAAATGATTGCTAGGTGGCCGAAGTGAGAAGCAAAAATCTTTTGGTAAAGATTTTCTTCGGTCATGCCATCGTGGCTTTCAAAGTCGTGCGCTGTGGCAATCCCGTACCAGATCCGCCGTGTGGTCGGGTCTTGGGCAAGGTCTTGGCTAAATTTTGGAAATTTCGTTGCCATAAGCCTTGATTAATCCTGAATCCTGAACGTTGAAGAGGTTCGGTTCCGAGGTTTGGATTCTGGGTTTGAGATTGCTCCCAAATCCTGAATCCAAAACCTAAAGGTAGTTTACCCTACCGAGATGATTCGCGCTAGGAAAAATGCCCACGTAGTGACAATTCCTCCTAGGAGGTAGTGAGCTACGCCCACAGCCCGACCTTGAGTAATGCTCAGAGCGCGAGGCTGAATGGAAGGAGCTACCTTGAGCTTGTTGTGAGCCCAAACAATGGACTCAATCAGTTCTTGCCAGTAGCCGCGGCCGCTGAACAGGAACATCAAGCTGAAGGCGAACACGAAGTGTCCAGCTAGGAACATCAGACCGTAGGCCGACAGTGCCGAACCGTAGGACTGAATTACTTGAGAAGCTTGCGCCCACAAGAAGTCCCGCAGCCAGCCGTTAATCGTGATCGCACTTTGTGCGAAGTTGCCGCCGGTGATGTGAGAAATTGTGCCGTCTGGCGATACTGTTCCCCACACGTCCGACTGCATTTTCCAGCTAAAGTGGAAAATCACGATCGAGATGCAGTTGTACATCCAGAACAAGCCGAGGAACACGTGATCCCAACCAGAAACTTGGCAGGTACCGCCACGGCCTGGGCCGTCGCAAGGGAACCGGAAGCCTAAGCTGCCTTTGTCAGGAACCAAGCGAGAACTGCGTGCGAACAACACGCCTTTCAAAAGAATCAGAACTGTAACGTGAATGGTGAAAGCGTGGATGTGGTGGATCATGAAATCCGCCGTACCCAACTCGATCGGCATCATCGCTATTTTGCCACCGACTGCTACTGCACCGCCGCCAAAAGCGTGGCTGACGATTTCCATAGCATTAGGCGCTGTGTTACCTGGTGCCAAAGCGTGGATATTTTGTACCCATTGGGCAAATATCGGACGCAATTGGATACCGGTATCTGAGAACAAATCTTGAGGACGACCGAAAGCTCGCATTGTATCGTTGTGAACGTACAAACCGAAGCTGTGGAAGCCTAAGAATATGCAAACCCAGTTAAGGTGAGAGATGATTGCATCTCTATGGCGGAGTACGCGGTCGAGCAAGTTATTAACGTGCTGAGCCGGATTGTAATCCCGCACCATGAAAATTGCTGCGTGAGCTGCTGCTCCAACAATCAGGAATCCGCCAATCCACATGTGGTGGGTGAACAGGGATAGCTGAGTTGGGTAGTCAGTCGCGATGTACGGATACGGAGGCATCGCGTACATATGGTGAGCCACGAGGATGCTGATAGAGCCCATCCAGGCCAAGTTCCACGACAGTTGGGCGTGCCAAGACTGCGTGAAGATTTCGTACATCCCCTTGTGGCCTTCGCCAGTGAAGGGGCCTTTGTGAGCTTCCAAAACTTCTTTGAAGCTGTGGCCAATGCCCCAGTTAGTACGGTAGAAGTGTCCGGCGATGATGAACAACACTGCCAACGCTAAGTGATGGTGTGCTGTATCGCTCAGCCACAAACCGCCTGTGGTGGGGTTCAGACCACCTTTGAAAGTCAGGAAGTCGCTGTAGGCGCCCCAGTTGAGGGTGAAGAAGGGCGTTAAACCTTGAGCAAAGCTGGGGTAGATGTCAGCCATCAAGGCTGAGTTGAAAAGCCACTCGTGTGGCAGTGGGATATCGGCAACTGTTTTAATCAGTTTGCCACCTACTGTCAACGGTGAGCCTGCATCGATCGCGTCCATGCAAGCGTTGATCGGCAGAGCAACGTGAATTTGTTGTCCTGCAAAGCCCAAGCATCCGCAGCCTAGCAAACCTGCCAAGTGGTGGTTCATCATCGATTCTACGTTCTGAAACCATTCCAGTTTCGGAGCGCGGACGTGATAGTGGAACCAACCGGCAAATAGCATCAGGGCTGCCATTACCAAGGCGCCGATCGCAGTGCAATATAGCTGGTATGAGTTAGTGATGCCGTTGGCGCGCCACAGTTGGAACAAACCAGAGGTGATCTGAATCCCGTGAAAGCCGCCGCCTACATCTGCATTTAAAATTTCTTGACCAAAAATCGGCCAAACCACTTGAGCGCTGGGCTTGATGGCTGTAGGATCTGTCAGCCAAGCTTCGTAGTTGGAGAATTTAGCGCCGTGGAAATATGCGCCGCTCAACCATACGAAAATTACTGCCAAGTGGCCGAAGTGAGCGCTAAAGATTTTGCGCGAAACGTCTTCTAAATCACTTGTATGACTGTCGAAGTCGTGAGCGTTAGCGTGGAGGTTCCAAATCCAAGTGGTGGTTTTTGGCCCCTTAGCTAGAGTGCGATCGAAATGACCTGGTTTTGACCACTTCTCGAAGGAAGTTGGAACCGGATCTTTATCGACTACTACTCTAACTTTTACCTCTCGCTCTGGAGGACTAATGGTCATGAAGACTCTCCTCTCGATAAGACAAGGAACGAGAACTGAATACTGTATCTGACACTCCCCACGCTTAATTAGGCGGGGGATTCTCGGTTCCCCGAAACAGCTTGCACTTCGCTCTTTCCAGAGTTACACGCAGGTCGATCGTCTCCCCAAGCATTTTGCTTCTTTGTAAAGAAGCCAGTTCCCCAGTGTCGCTAACAATGTCCCTGGGTACTGCCAACTCTTCTCGCCAGAGCTGCCGATCGCCTCCTTGATTCAGGTTTGATGCGGCTGCTCCTTTTGAGGGAGTTTTATGAATTATAAGCCTGCTAGAGAAGTATTAATCGCTTGTTAACAATACTTAAAAAAGCCTCAATTCTTGATGCAATTACCCCCTTTAATTTCCACAGTCCCTCAAAAAAGTCAAGGGGTATTGCCATTAAGTTTACAAAACTCAAAGATAAAGCAATTGAGGAATACTCATTTATAGAGAGATGTTTAAGAAAATGGCTGGGGCAGTTATTAGTGGGATCGGATTGGTTGCCGGCACAGCCTGAATCCGCGACACAGGGGGCCCTGAATTGCCGATCGGCAATTCGGCAATACTAAATTCAGTTTTGGGCTATAGTTCCCTATGAGAAGGCTTCTAGGAGTATAGTTGCGTGATTGGCATCAATTGGCAGAGAACGGTTGCAGGCAGGCTGCTGGCATTGTTTGCAGCAGCAGTATTGATTTTGGGTGTAGCAAGTTGTGGCGCGGGCCATCCCTCCATGCCCAAATCAGGAAACAAGAGCGGCTCAGCTACCGCCGAGGTAAACAGAATCTCAGAGGTTTCTCCCCCAGAAGCCATTCAACAACTGCGTCAGGCTCTAGAAATTTACCAGCCTCAAATAAGTATTTTGAATCCAAAACCTGACGAAGTGCTTCAGGATATAAATGTGTCTGTTAAGTTCCAAGTCAAGGACTTCCCCATTTTCAAAGAAGCAAACTTGGGTTTGGGGCCCCACCTGCAAGTTTTATTAGACAACCAACCTTATGCAGCAGTTTACGACATCAACCAAACTTTAACGCTCTCCAACTTAGAACCCGGAACCCATACCCTGCGGGTGTTCGCAGCTCGACCTTGGGAAGAAAGCTTTAAAAACGAAGGTGCTTTGGCCCAAACCACCTTTCACATTTTTACCAAAACAGAGGACAACAAGCCCGATCGCACATTGCCCCTACTAACGTACAACAGCCCGCAAGGCAGCTACGGGGCAGAACCAATCCTGCTCGATTTTTACTTGACAAATGCGCCTTTGCACCAAGTGGCTCAAGCAAATTCCCAAGATGACATACTCGATTGGAAAATTCGAGCCACAGTGAACGGGGAAAGTTTCGCGATCGACCAGTTGCAACCTATATATCTTAAAGGATTCAAACCCGGGAAAAACTGGGTGCAGCTAGAATTAATCGACGAACAGGGAAATACCGTCAAAAACGCCTTTAATAATACAGTCAGACTGATAGATTACCAACCCCAGGGGCAAGATACTTTTTCTAAATTAGTGCGGGGCGAGATCACAGTAGCAGAAACTCGCGGTATAGTCGATCGCAGCTACCAAGTACCAACCCCAACCCCGACACCCGAACCGACACCCGAACCGACACCCGAACCAACACCCGAACCGACACCGACACCTGCATTAGAAAAAACACCAGTAGCCGAACCCTCACCAGCGGTTCCAGAAACCCCAGCTACCGAACCCAGCTTAGAGCCAAAAGTTGCTCCCGTTCAAACAATAGAACCGACACCAACAGCAACCCCCCAACTCGAAGCACCAAAACTTGTAGAACCAGTTCAAGTCATAGAACCGACACCGACACCGACAGCAACCCCACAGCTAGAAACCCCCAAAGTTGTGGAACCAGTTCAAGTCATAGAACCCAAACCCATAGCAACTCCACAGTTAGAAACCCCCAAAGTTGTTGTACCCGTTAAAATAATAGAGCCGAAACCAACACCATCTCCCCAAACACAGAAACAGGAATACAAAGGATACTACAATCGGTTTCGCAACTTTTTGAATCAAGTTACCGAACCTGCCAATCCTTCAGTACCCCCAACCCTGCCAGAAATAACAGACAAAGCTCCTGTACCTAAAGTAGTCGCTCCTGCGATACCAGAAGCATCTCCCAATCTGGTAGCACCAGCGCCCTCGGTTGCCGCTCCCAAAAGCACCGAATTAGCAGTTCCCGAAACAACAGTTTCAGAACCAGAAAACACACCAAAATCAGAACAAAAAGCAGTCCCCGAAACAACAGTTTCAGAACCAAAAAACACACCAAAATCAGAACAAAAAGTCGAATTTGAAACCTAAAAAATATTTCTGAATTCATCTGCGTACCCTTCGGGAAGGCTTCGCCTACATCAGCCTAAATTCGCCTACATCTGCGGTCAAAAAACACAGGAAAATTGAAAATGACCTATCTCGAAACAGCAGCCAAATTTTATAGCGACGTTGCCGAAACTCCCCAAATTGGACTGTGCTGCGTCCAAAGCAGTCCCTTGCAACTCCCAGGATTAAAAATTCCCGAACAAATGCAAGAAATGAACTACGGCTGCGGCACCACCGTTCACGCCGCCGAACTTGTCGGAAATCCAGTCGTGCTTTATGTCGGCGTCGGCGGCGGATTGGAAGCACTGCAATTTGCTTATTTTTCTAGGCACAATGGATCGGTTATTGCCGTCGATCCGGTTGCAGCAATGCGAGACGCGGCTGCACGCAACTTGCAAATTGCTGCCCACGAAAATGATTGGTTTGACGAGAGTTTTGTGGAAATTATAGAAGGCGATGCTTTTGCGTTGCCGGTACCGGATGCTTCTGTAGATGTTGTCGCACAAAATTGCTTGTTTAATATCTTTGAACCTGCGGATTTAGCTAAGGCATTAAAAGAGACTTATCGGGTGTTGAAGCCAGGGGGCAGGTTGTTGATGAGCGATCCGATCGCAACTCGCGCAATTCCGCAGCATTTGAAAGACGATCAGCGCTTGCGGGCCTTGTGTTTGTCGGGTGCTCTGACATACGCAGAATACGTTCAACACCTTGTAGACGTGGGCTTTGGGCAAGTCGAAGTCCGGGCGCGCCGTCCTTACCGGCTGCTGGACAAACACAATTACAAATTGGATGCGGATCTGTTGTTAGAAAGCCTCGATACAGTGTCCTTTAAAGTGGACATTCCCCCGGATGGCGCTTGCATTTTCACGGGCAAGACGGCGATTTATGCGGGGTCTGAAGAGCTGTTTGATGACGGGGCTGGTCACATTTTGCAGCGGGGAGTTCCGGCGGCGGTGTGCGATAAAACGGCTGGGAAGTTGGGGGGATTGATGCCGGATAAGGTGTTGATTACTGATTCGACTTGGCATTATAACGGCGGCGGTTGCTGTTAAATTTATTTCGGAATGGGGAGGTAGCGTTCACCGCAGAGATATAGCGGTTATCAAAAAAGTGAGGTATGCCCACGGAGGCCACGGAGGCCACGGAACCCACGGAGGCCTATCCCCATGAGTACCTCATCTTTTTGAGAAAGGCTATAGCTGCCTCTTTCAAATCTTTATGGTGTATGGGTTATTTGGGAAAATAATTGCAGGGAAAAGCAAGCATAAAATTTAGGAGAAGCAAGAGACGCCAATTGCTGAAGTTGGTTGACAAGCAAGTCCTAATACTATAGTATTCGAGTATGACATATAAGACTATTGACTTATTTTCTGGTGCGGGTGGCTTGACTACAGGATTTCACCTAGCTGGTTTTGAATCTTTATGTGCGATCGAGGTGGATGCTAAAGCCCTAGCGACCTATAAGCACAATTACCCAAACACCAAAATTGTTCATCAGGATATACGCGAGGTCAATCCTTTGGATTTGCGATTATGTTTGGGTTTGCAGAGGGAGGAACTAACAGTGTTGATAGGTGGCCCCCCATGCCAAGGATTTTCAAGAAATATTCCTGCTGACTATCGATATCTTAGCGACTCTCGCAATCAGTTATATCGGACATTTTTAGAATTCGTACAAGAATTTAGACCCATTTACGTTGTTATGGAGAACGTACCTGAAATCTTGAAAGCTTACGGTGGTGTAGTTAAGAATGAAATTATACAACAACTTGAATTGCAAGGTTATAAAGTAACTTATGGATCGCTAAACTCCGCGCATTATGGAGTACCGCAGACCAGATCAAGGGCTTTTTTCGTGGCTAGTTTAGATAAACCACTTCAATTTCCTGAACCTACACACGCTGGCGAGATTAGAAGCGATTACAGAGCTACGAAATCTTGTTACCAACTGAGTCTCCTAAAATCAAACATTTCTTCAGTCGTCACAGTTAGAGATGCGATTGGAGATTTGCCGTCATTGAATGCAGGAGAGGAATATAATGCTGAAGTTTATCCTTTGCCACCCCAAACTGCGTACCAAGCAATGATACGTAATGGAAGTACGAAACTTTTCAATCACGTTGCTCGTGCTTTGAGTCCCATTCAAATGTCAAGAGCGCGTCTTCTTAGTGAAGGGCAAGATGCTAGAGACTTGCCACCTGAATTAGCCCCTAAAAAGCACTATAGCGGTGCATATGGAAGGCTTTACTGGGATAAACCAGCAAGAACTATCACAAGGTGGGTTTTCCATCCAGGATCTGGCAGGTTTTTTCATCCAACCCAAAATCGGACAATTACAATCCGTGAAGCTGCAAGATTGCATTCTTACCCAGATAACTTTCACTTTTTGGGAACGTACACTGATATGGCTTCTCAAATCGGAGAATCAGTACCCCCACTTCTAGGCAAAGTAATAGCTGCATCTATTCTCGAAGTTCACCGTCAAAAGACTGTGTACTGAGTTGATCTTGCAAAGCTGAGAGCACAGTCTGCACATATCGATCAAGTGTAAGACGAGTTCGCTCAACCCTGATGTGAACGGCTTCTGAAGAAATGGTTCTAGCTCTGAAAAGTTGCTTTTGATTCTTGTACCAAACCAACTCTGGCTTACCTCCAATACTGCCTTGTAGCCCTGCTCCTGATTTTCCAGTAACTCTATCAACTGTCCAAGCCCAAGAAAAAGCATTTGGGTCAAGTGGATTAAGAGGGAATTCACAGTAAATATATTCATATCCTCTAATGGTTTTCAGCAATATGCCTTCATAGCTATTGATAATGCTCTGTGCTGCTTGACTCGATCTAATTTTCTCGTTCCAATGCTGAACAATAGCTGCTCCTAGTTCAGCAGGTGAGGATTGTTCAGTCAAACCAGGAAAACCAAGTTGGGTAGCCTTTTTGATAACATCTGCTCTCTGAATGACAAACCAAAATGTATTGACAACCGTAAGACTATTCAGTTGAAGAGACTTGAGTGACCAACCAGTTGCAGTCGTGGTGTCAACAGCATCATAGAGGAGTTTGCTACGTCCTAATGCTGGATCTGATAAAGGAATATCCTTGACATAATGAAAAATTGCTTCCCAAGTATAATCCTCTATCGAGCCGATAACTGGAGATGCAATGGTAGTAATAATGGCTTGCCTCAATCTTTCAATTTCGTTTTCTGTCAGCACTCAAGAGTTCCTCTACGGCTCGTAAAAATTCACCCATTGTTATGTCCAGAGCATTTGTAATGTGACTAAGAACCCTCACAGATGGACTTTTCAGCCCTCGCTCAAGCTGGCTGATATAGGTTCTGTGCAGACCTGTGACTTCTGCCAGATATTCCTGTGACCAACGTTTCTCTATGCGACGACGTTGTATTTCTAGTCCTAAAGTTTGGTCTAGTTGGCTAGGTTGCATAGAGAAAGATAGTAAGGTTTTGAATACCAAAGTTCTACAGACTAAAGTATTCAATGCTGCAATATGAACACTGAACTCTCCCCCCTCCTATGCCACAGCCATCTTGCCTATGCCGAAAAGCCCAGATTTAACCAGCTTTTCCCCATCCTCCCAAACTTCTCGCTAAATTAAAGAAGTGTAAAACTTACTCAGCCCGCACCAAGGAGATATCCATGCCTCGCGTCAGAGCACCAGAATTCCCCGTAAAGTACCCCTGGTTGAACACCGAAAAACCTTTATCCATTGCATCCTTAAAAGGGCGCGTCGTCATCCTCGACTTCTGGACTTACTGCTGCATCAACTGCTTGCACGTCCTTCCAGACTTAAAATATCTGGAACAAAAATATAAAGATTCCCTGACTGTCATCGGGGTTCACTCGGCTAAATTTGAAAACGAAAAAGAAGTTGAAAATATCCGCCAAGCTATCCTCCGCTACGATATCGAACATCCCGTAATCGTAGACAGCGGCATGAAAGTTTGGCAAAGCTACGCTGTTCGCGCTTGGCCGACTTTAATGGTGATCGATCCAGAAAGTTATGTCGTCGGCTTTGTTTCTGGCGAAGGCAATAGAGAAGCACTAGATCAGTTAGTTGGTAAGTTAATTGCTGAATACAAAGATAAAAATGCGATCGCCTTTCAAGAACTTCGCTTCAGTTTAGAAAAACAGCGCAAACCTGTATCAACTCCCCTGGCTTTTCCTGGTAAAGTGCTGGCATTTGCGATCGCGCCAACGGAGGCAAAACAGCTTCACCAACATGAGGCGCTGTTGGGCGAAATGACTGAGGACAGTCAATCTGTAGATGAAACTGTACTGCCCGGGCCTGCTAATTCAGTTATCCAAAACTTGGTCGGTTCTTGCTTGTTTATTGCCGATTCGGGACACAATCGAATTGTTGTCAGCAGTACCGAGGGTGAGATACTGCACGTCATTGGTACTGGGAAACCGGGTTTGACTGATGGCAACTTTGAAGAAGCTGAGTTTTTTGCACCTCAAGGTATGGCTTTTGATGCAGAAACTCAAATTCTCTATGTTGCTGATACGGAAAATCACGCTATCAGAACGATCGACTTTACGACTCAAAGGGTGCAAACTGTTGCTGGTACTGGCGAACAAAGTCACGAAATTGCTCCCCGCAGCGGCAAGGCTTTAGAGACGCCATTGAATTCGCCTTGGGATTTAGAAAGAGTTGGCGATCGACTTTTTATCGCCATGGCGGGTTCGCACCAAATTTGGGAGATGCAGTTAGATACTGGTACGATCGCCACTTACGCAGGTATTGGTCGAGAATCCTGTGTTGACGGTAGTCTGGCGGAATCTGCTTTTTCTCAGCCCAGCGGCCTGTCTACGGATCGATCGGAGTTGTTTGTCGCTGACAGCGAAATTAGTTCGATCCGCGCCGTCGGTATCGATGAAGACCCGAAGGTACGCACTGTCTGCGGTAGCGGTGAATTGTTTGGTTTTGGGGATAAAGATGGTCGCGGTGAGGAGGTGAGGTTGCAGCACTGTTTGGGTGTTGAATACGCTCAAAATTACCTCTGGGTTGCTGATACTTACAATCACAAAATTAAGCGAATCGACCACCGGGGCGGTACTTGCATGACGATGATTGGAGATGGTAAAGCTGGTTTGGTAGATGCTAAAGGTCTCAAAGCTCGATTTTTTGAACCTTCAGGCTTGAGCGCTATCGGGTCTCATTTGTTTGTTGCTGATACGAACAATCACGTGATTCGGCGAATTGAGTTGGATACTTTGGAGGTCACAACTTTGGATTTTCACAGTTTGTGTGCGCCGGATGTTTGTCTCCCTGATTGATCCGAAATGTTGATAATAGACCTCTTGCAAAAAAAATCACGGAGTTACAATTAAAGGTTTTGAGTTTTAGACCTGAGAGCTAACTCATAATTGTAAAGTGCTGATCTAACCTGCAATCTGCTCCACTTAAGCCAAACCCTTCATTATAGCATAAAATTATTTTGCAAGAGGTCTAATTATTTCAACAACTCAGAAACAGTTTTAAATTGATAACCTTTTGACTGCAAAGACTTGACAATTATCTCAGTTGCTAATACGGTTTTCGAGCGATCGCCTCCGCCGTCGTGCATCACCACAATCGAACCCGATCGCACATTGTTAATCACCTGATTTGCGATATCCTCTACCGTGTGAGTTTTCTCATAATCTTGAGAATCCACATCCCACATAATCAGTTTTTTGTGCATTTGGGCAAGTAAATAAGATAAAACTACAAATCTCCGTCCCCAAGGTGGCCGAAAACTAATACTATTTTGCTTAACGCCCAATTCCTGCAAAAGTTTGTCCGTTTTTTCAATCTCAGACAGCAAATATTCCCGGGGTTTAAACATCATATCCTTATGAGAGTAGGAATGGTTTGCCAACTCATCGCCCCTCGCCACAATCATTTTGACGATTTCGGGATGTTTCTCTATATTGCGGCCGATTTCATAAAAAGTTGCTTTAACTCGATAGCGGTCTAAGATATCTAAAAGTTGATTTGTATAGGGAGGATAGGGGCCGTCGTCGTAGGTAAGCGCCACCACTTTCTCTTGAGTATCGGCGCGGTTGACACCGAAATAATTGTGGAATTTAGTAACGTTAATCAGTAGCGATGCTGCAAAAAATAACGCTATTGTCAAAAGCAGAAACTTTTGTAAATTTTTACCTATTCGCATAACTGCACGCACTCGATTGGGAAGAAAAGTGAATGGATCGGGACTTACGCATCAAAACCTTCATAAACCGGGTTTTTGCCGTTGTTGCCGGCTGTAACGCCTCTTCGGGTGAAAAAACAGGTTTCCGAGCGGCCGTGCGTAAGTCATATTGATGTCAGATTATAGCACGATCGAGGGCAGATTATTCTTAACATTATATAAAAAAGTATTATCTTCGCAGTGAGGATTGTCTGCTGATATTTTATAATTGTTCAAACAGAGATTGCAGGTAGATTTGAGATTTTTTGCTTAATTCTCCTGAATTTTCTGCCCTAGATCTACCGGGTGCAGCGACCTGTGCAAGGCAAATACGTGTGTAGGGGCGAAGCATGACCGCAGAAAATATGGGATTATAACTAATAACTTATATGCGGTCATGCTTCGCCCTCTTCAAAAACCAGATGCACCCGATCTATCCCTTCTACCCAACGTTCGTCAAATACCAATTCATAAATACGGTTATTCACTTGGAGATAACCCTCTCGCTTGACTACTAAACCCGACATCAGCAATTCCGTTTCTACTGGACTATCAACAGCCACAACCTGTCTTTGATGTAAAATTTTTCGGTAAAGTTTTAGCAGTTCAACAGCACGCTGTTTATCTTGCAATAGACGATCGCGAATTGTCTTCAAATGCTCTGGTTGATCTTGCGATTCCCAATTTTCTATGATGTGCGATCGCACCAACTCCTCCACATAAGTTGCTTCATTGTTAGTGGGAATAGGAGAGTCAGAAGTGCAAATCAGTTTGCAGACTTTTTGGGTGAGAAAAGGCTGTCCGGCTGTCCAGGCGATTACTTCTGTAAGTAGCGTTTGCGGATTTGTCACTCGTTTCGTTAATCCTTGCAGTAAGGGTTGAGCTTCATGCGCTTGAAAACCTTTGAGTTGAATTGCTTGACCCACATTAAAGGGAGTAGATTTTCTATCTTGAATTAATTGAGAAGGAGTAGCCACGCCTAACAAGACAAAATTCAGACGCTGATAGTCAGAACTATCAGCACGTTTGTTATAGAAAGTTCGGATGAGGCTAAAAAATACACTGTTGTCAAACTGAAGATCGAGGACGCTATCTATCTCATCTATGAAAATAATAATTCTTTCAGAAATATTGGCTAACAATACTTCATTGATAAATTCTGACAAACGTTGGACGGGCGATAATAATTCGCGTTCGCGCCACCAAGTACGGATATTGACTTTATTTAACAGATGCAAACCACTAACTAAAAGGTAGGCAAAGCCTGCGTACCACTGATCTAAAGTGCTCTGAGGACTGCTAATTACAGAAATATCGATCGCGGTACAAGCAAAGCCTTCTGCTTGCAGCTTTTTCATAATTTGTACTCGCAAGCTGGATTTGCCCATTTGTCGGACATTCAGGATGTAACAAAGCTGGCCCAACTTTAAAGCTTTGTATAGGTGTCTGTCGGCCGATCGCACTACATATGTAGGTGCATCCATTGGCAAACTGCCGCCAACTTGGTAATCGAAATTAGGCGGTTCTTCCGCACTCCTCAGCAGCGCATTTTCTATTACTAATTCGGCTTGAGTTGCTTTGAGAATTTCTAGGGTGTGCGACAATTCTTGGGTGCGTTCTTCTACTTTTTTCTCCAAAGTTTGGTTGTAATCTTCTAATTGTTCGTAAAGATTTGCATTTTCAATGGAGATGGCGGCTTGAGAAGCAATGATTTTTAAAGTTTCGACTCGTTGGGGGGTAAATGCGCCGATCGCCAGATTATTTTCTAAGTATAAAATGGCAGTTAGTTTGCCTCGATCGAGCAGGGGAATGCAGAGGATTGATTTGGGTTTAGTGGCGGTTATGTAAGTATCGCGGGTAAATTGTCCTTCGGCGGCAGCATTATTTAATACTACATTTTCGCGGCTGCGAGCGACGTAGTTAACTATGGCGGTTGATAGCAGGGGAATTCCGGTTGCGGGTTCGACGGCATCTACCGGAATGGATTGCAGAATTGTGCGATCGCCCTCTACTGCTGCTGCTGCTTCTATAACCCAATTCCCGCCTCGATCCAGGATGAGAAAACCTGTTTGGGCACCTGCATTTGCGATCGCAGTTTGCATCACCTGGTTTAACAATTGTTTGAGGACGATTTCGCCGGAGATAGCTTGGGATGCTTTCAATATGGCGGCAAAATCCAGCACTTCGCCCGATTTGTTACCTGTTGTAACCCGATCTTGCTGATTGTCTCGGGCATCTGTTCGAGTTGAATCGATCGACTGGAGTGCTAAAAACTGCGGGTATCGCGCTTCCAAATCTTTTACCTTAGCCATAGCCCCCCAGCGCTGATAGGCGTAGTGGGCATCTTGCAAGTAGTGACGGGCAATATGATTTTGATTTCTGGCTAAATAAAACCTGCCAGCCAATTCGTAGGCGAGGGCTTCTTCGTTGAGATATTCGTTTTCGCGGGCTAGGATGATGGCTTTGTCGTAATATTCTCTGGCATCTTTATCGTTGCCTAATACGCGCGCGAGTTCCGCTTCGACTAGATAAAATTTGTGCAGGTAATTCATGGGGGCCTGCTTTGCCCATGTGTCCATTTTTTCTTGTTTGGCAGCAACCTTTGTCAGGATTTCTTCTCTTTCCGTCTCTGAGGAATTAGGATAAAGCGCCAGTCGCGCTAACATATCATACAAACAGACAGCAGGGAGAATAAACGAGGAACCTGCATTAGCTGAGTATTCTTCAAAGCTGTCTGCATTCTCAACAGCTTGCTGAAATTCCTCGAAAATATAACAGAGGATAACTTTATGTGAATAAGCGTGCATGAGTGCAGTTCGATCGCCACCTGATAGATGAAATGGTATCATCTTTTCTTCATCGTATACTTCACCAATCAAACGGCACGGATTGTCTGCTTGTCCCATCAAGTTCAGGATTGCCTGCATATAGATTTGAGTCCAATGAAGGTACGCTTCCTGCTGAGTTTGATAAGTAACTTCAAGAACTTTCGCCATCTCTTTCTTGGCATCGCTCAACTCTGCACCGCTGAGGTACAAAGAATAGGCATAGAGACTTCTAGCACTAGCAGCATATTCAAGATCTCCAGTTTCTATCCCACTGTGATAAGCTTCCATGCAAAAAGAAGATGTATCTCTGAGAGGTTCACGCCAATGCCTGATATAGCCCTGATACACCACAGAAATTCTTGCTTTAAATATTCTATCTTTGAATCGTTCTAGTAACTGCAAAGCAAGTTGACCGAACTGATAGCCAGCGTCAAACTCTCCCGAGCAGCAGAGGAGCATTCCGTAACCTACATATGGAAAAGCAGAGCCAGCAGAATTACCGTGCTGAATCGATAAATTCACCTGCCGACACCAATTTAGCAAGCTCAGTTGATTGATTGCTATGAACGCAGGACCAAATAAATAGTTCATAATCCGCATAGCTGCTACTTTATACGGAGCGGTCATTTGCGGTAAGTCGATTAGTTCCTGGATTTGCCTGCCTGCTAAGTCAGATTTTATCTGCTCCATCTCTCGTGTCAGATCGGATTGGTTCGGTTGTTTCGGTAATTCTACTCCAAGTAATTTCAGAACCTCTAGCCCAATGTCGATCGCCTCTAAAAATTTAATTTGGGCGCAATAAGCTTGCATCTTGACTTCATAGACTTTTACTTTGTCTAACAGGGTTTTGGCTTTTTGCAAAACTACCTCAGCTAAGCGCTCCATTTCATCGTAGTTGGCAATTGTATAAGCTACTTCTGCTGTTTCCAAATACAAATCTAAGGTAAGGTTGTACTGCTGCGACCAACTCTTTTTATTTAACAAAATTAAGCCTGTCTGAAGGTAATTGAAAGCTGCTTGGCTGGCCGTTGAAGATTTGGCTTTTTTACCTGCCTGTAAATTAAATCTAGCTAACTGGTATCGCTCTGTTTGTCGAGCTATTAGGGCGCGGCCTTTGTTCAACTGATTGACAATCTCAAATAGCTTCTGTGCCAATGCTTCAGATGGTGAATTTTGGAGTAACAACCTGCCCGCACGCAGGTGTACTGACTGTCTGTCTGCTTCGGAAATGAGAGAGTAAACTGCTTGTTGAATGCGATCGTGGGCAAATTTGTATTCTGCAACTAACCCCTCGGACAAACCTGCTACCTCAAATTCCGCCAACTGATAGGCACGGCTGAGGGGCAGGATGAGGTCTGATTGCAGTGCCGATCGTAAATCTGTTGCTGTTGCTTGGAGAGATTTTTCATAGATAATTGCCAGCGTTTGCAAATCAAACTGATTCCCCACGCAAGCTGCTAATTTTAATACTGCTTGAGTGGCTGTCGGGAGTTTTTGGACATTTTTTACAGTCAGATCTAAAACGTTATCTGTCAGGGATTGCGCTTTGATTTGTTTTAAGTCCCACTGCCATTTCTGAGCTTGGTAGTTAAAATGCAACCATGCTTCAGAATGCAGGAATTTTAAGAATTCATTGATAAAAAACGGATTGCCACCAGTTTTTTGCAGGAGCAATTTGGCAAGCGGTTTAGCATTTTTTGAGTCTGCAAACAGCGTATCGATTAAAAGTTGCGTAATATCGGTCAAGGATAAAGGTGCCAGCAATATTTTATTAACTGTTGTTACTTTGGCTTTGGCAATTTTTTCCAAAATTTGAGTGAGTGGATGCGCCTCAGTTACTTCATTATCGCGATATGCGCCCATGAGAAATAGATATTTATTTTCTGCTAGTGTCATCAGCAGTTGAATTAATTCCAGCGATGCTAGATCTGCCCACTGCAAGTCATCTAAGAAAATTACTAGCGGATGTTCGGGCTGAGTGAATATATTAATAAATTTTTGAAAAACCAGATTAAAGCGCTTCCTCTGTTCTGCTGGTGGCAATTCTGGTAGGGGTGGTTGCGAACCAATAATGAGTTCTACTTCAGGAATAACTTCCACGATTGCCCCGCCAATTTCCCCTAATGACCCTTGTAACTTCTCCCGCCACTGGCTAATTTGCGCGTCACTTTCTGTGAGTAACTGCCGTACTAATGAACGAAATGCTTGAATTAAGGATGCGTAGGGAGTATCTCGTTGAAACTGGTCAAACTTACCAGCAATAAAATAGCCGTGTTGGCGAGTCAGCGGCTTATAGATTTCCTGGATTAATACTGTTTTTCCAATCCCGGAATATCCCGAAACCAGCATCATTTCCCTGGCTCCTTCGCTGACTCGATCGAAGGCGGCTAATAGGGCAGAAATTTCCCGCTCTCGCCCGTACAGTTTTTGCGAAATTTGAAATCGATCCGAAATATTGTGCCGCTCGATCGGGAAAGGGTCGATTTGCTCTTTAGTCTGCCACTGCCTGAGACATTCTTGTAAATCTGCCTCGATATTATATGCTGACAAGTAGCGTTCCTCAGCATTTTTTGCCATTAATTTCAACACGATGGTCGAAATAATTGGTGGAACTTCTGGTTGGAGTTCGTGTGGTGGGAGAGGTTGTTTGGCAATATGACAGTGCACTAATTCCAAAACATCATTTGTAGGGAAGGGTAACTGTCCCGTTAGTAATTCATAAAAGGTTATCCCCAGCGAGTAAAAATCAGTGCGGTAATCGATCGATCGATTCATGCGACCTGTTTGTTCTGGCGAGATATAAGCCAGCGTTCCTTCTAACACGTTCGGGTTGCGAAAGGTTGGATTTTCTCGCGACAGGGTTGTTGAAATTCCAAAATCAATTAGCTTCAGCTTGCCTGTTTCCCGCTCGAAAATAATATTTGAAGGGTTAATATCCTTGTGAACGATATGCTGCTGGTGAACCTGACCGAGAATGCCAACAATCTCAATTGCCAGGTGGAGAAATTCAGCAATTGTAAATTGCTGCTTAGCTATCGTCCTATTCAGGGATTCGCCGCCGAAATCTTCTAACGCAATTACCCACTGATTGTCTAGGTGTTGCAAGCTGTAAACATCGATTACTCCCGGTAAGTTAATGTTTTGGGTTACTTCATACTCTCGCTTGAACCCGGCAATTTGTTCCGGTGAAGGATAGGCTTGTTTGAGCATTTTGAGGATAACAGGCCGATTGTCTGCTTGCCGGTATCCCCGATAGACTAGCGAGTTACTGCTCTCGTGCAGTTTTTCAGTAATTTGGTAAACATTCTGCATAAGTTAGGTGTTTGTATGTTTTTATGATAAAAAAACCGCAACAAGTGCGGTTTGAGTTTGTGAAATATCAATCCACTTTTCCAATTGTAGAAAATTACAGCACTTTTCATGTAAGTGATGCACGCAGAGAACGCAGGTAGGGACACGGCACTGCCGTGTCCTTGCGAGGATTGTTCGATAGACGGGCCTACATCATCAACCTGCAATCTGCTGTATGAGCGATTTGACCTCAAGATCGCATTTTAGTTCAAGTCCGAGTTAGAGTCGGGTTCGGGGTCTTGCGATGGAGAAGGAGGAAAGGGATCTGGATCTGGCAAGGGATCTGGTCCGGGATCGAAAGCAGTAATGGCAAGCGGAACTCGTTCCCCTGCAAAGAGTGCGGTGATTTTAGCGTTTTCACCGCTCATTATTGCGGTTTTTTCTGCTTCAGGTAAACCCACCCCGTCCGTGAAGGAACTGGGGTTATCCATGAAAGCACTTTGTTTCTTGGTGTCAAGCGCTAAATCAGTTAATAAATCCAATAGGTTACTCATGGGATGTTCTCCTAATCTTAGATAGTGAAAAACGAAACTTAAATTGTAGGTTGGGTTGAGGAACGAAACCCAACATTTTTCGTGAATTTGTTGGTTTTGCTACGCTTAACCCAACATACAAACTAGATCCCCCTAAATCCCCCTGATTGTTGGGGGACTTTGAGTTACTTCTAGTCCCCCCATTTGGGCAGGGCGGTTTCCTTAAGGTTGAATCCTATGCCATCGTTCAACTCTTTAACTATGCTTTTTCTGTCTGCATCTGAGAACACTGGAGTTTGGTAAAGCCTTTCTATAAAGACGTAAGGAGCGATAGTCAATGCCAGCTCTCGATAAGGCCTTGCCGTACCGATATTACTGTCTTTTCCGAGAATGTGGCTTAATTCACTAAGTAAGAACAGAACGTAGGTACACATCTGGATCTGTGCAACGTTTTTCCACAGCCATAATTGCGAATTTTCTCTCACACCTGATTTCTGGTTGTTTATCACATCTTCCAAAATCAGCTTTTTTAATTTATGTCCCTCCTCGGCTTGGTTATATATCGATTGCAACTTCTCGATTGTAACTGACGGTTCCGGAACGTTCATTTGATTCCGCAACACCTTTTTACAGATTTGCCAAAAATCCTCCTCTAGATCTTCAAAAAATCGATCCAATTTTCTTTGAAGTTTTTCAATCTCATCTGGTGTTAATGCCTGCCCATCCTGTTTTTCCTGCTTTTGTTTTGTGTCAACTATGGTGAGAATTAGCTTAGCTATTAAATCACCAGGACGCAGAATCAAAGCTTGTTGGAGAAAAGCAATCGCCCTCAGGTAACATTTTTGTTTCTCATGTGGGTCTTCTGTTTGCTTGGTCAAATAAAAAAACAGAAATGCGTGTTCGTAAAGATTTACCCTGCTGCTTTCTAAGAAGGGAACGGGAAAAGAAGAGTTTTGCAGAATCTCAAAATTCGGAGCTACTACAGTCTCAACTTCCAAATCGCAGAATGAATCTTTGTATTCTTGAGCCAACCTGTAAACGGTCGATCGCATCCCCCACGCCCAAGCATATGTAGGCATAAGTTCGAGCGCTCTGTTAAGGTATTGTAGGGCCGTGTCTTTGTTTTGTTGTATGACATCCAGTCCTGACAATTTTCCTTGACTTAATGCCGGAGTTACCAACTCATTAAGTAATTGAATGATACCGCTCGTTATATTCAGCCGATAAGTTGCTCCCAAGTGAGCTAATGCCCACTCGTAGGTGCTATCTGCTGGTTCTTTACCATCAAGCGCTTTTTGAAAATGTTCGATCGCCGAGTCAATGTATTTCTTTCGCCTGTTCTCTGCAAGTGCCCAGAGACGATAGGTTTCACCTAGCTGTGCGTGAGCCCAGAAATAATTCTTGCTCTTGCCGATCGCCTTCTTTAAGCACTCTTCTGCTTTCCCATAATCCATCAACTGGCAGTAAGTTGCTCCTAGATGAGCATTAACCCAAGCATCGTTTGGAGCTTTTTCTAGGAGTTGTTTAAAAATCTCGATCGCCTCGTCATAAGCCCCTGACAACCGAAAAGTTTCTCCTCTTTGAGCATTCGCCCGAGCTCGTTCGTTCATCTGCATAAAATCCTCCTGAAATGTTACTTACTGAACTAAATAAGGGGTTATTCGTGGGAGAGGGCGGGTTTATTTAACCTGTTCGCTACGTTTAAATTCCTTGGCGAACCAGCCCTTACAGGTTATCGACTTTGCTGCAAAATTTCGGTTTTTGCAAACACTTAACTTGCGAGCAATGCCAGAGTTTTCGGGTGATCCCGCCACTCCAACCAAGCCGGATCGTGGCCGACTAACTCAATGGCTTCATCATTAATCGGAATAGCTTCCTGCAAATACTGCCATGCTGGTTCGCAGTTACCTTCCAAAATTTCTAAGCCACAGAGTCGGTACAGAATATCTCCCCGATCGCCAGTTTCCCATTGAGCAAGCAAAGCCGTTCGCGTTCGATCGATTTCGCTTTTTGCCGCCTCCAATCCCTGCCAGCGCGCCTTAGATATTGCGATACAGTACAAAGCTGTAGTATCGTCAGCAACCTCTAGCAACCTTTGTTCGCAACAGGCGATCGCCTCAGAATATTGGCCGTCATAGCAAAAGATTAATCCTTTCTCAATCAGCCAATTTTTCCCACCAAAAATGGTTTTGTCAAAGGCGACTGTTCGATCGAAATCAATCAGCGATTGCTTGTAGCACTTCATCAATTCATAGATGCGGCAGCGATAAGCCAGCGCCCAAACGTAATCCGATTGATGCTCGATCGCCCGATCCAGATCGGTCAGTGCCTTTGTGTAGTATGCTTCTCCCAGAAAGCGGTAAGTTACGCCTCGATGCGCGATCGCCCAATTATAATCTGGGTTCAGTTCGATGGCGCGGTTGAAATCTGCTAGAGCCTCCTCATAGCGTTTCATCAGATAATAAGTTTCACCTCGGTGCGCGATCGCCCAAGCACTGTCAGCCTGCAACTCGATCGATCGATTAAAATCCTCTAGCGCTGCTGCAAAATGTCCTGCCAGTCGGCGATTTTCACCGCGGTGAGCCCAAGCCTTAGCATCCTCAGGGTTTTGTTCGAGCGATGGGTTGATGTCATCTAAAGTTTCGCGATCGTTAGAGCGTGTGGGAGCCATATTTCTCTCCATTACATAAGTTTTTTGACATGGTTTTTTGTCTATATTTTCATAACAATAAGTTATGAAAATAACTTATCACATTTTTTTGATTCTCGCGCACAGTTAATAAAAATAAATTTTTTCCTGCCCGAGCGAGAGAGCGCACAAAAATGTATTCTTTGTTAGTTTATTGTTAGTTTATTGGCAAATTAAGCACTACCAACTTCATAAAATGTTGCTACAAATATGAGCGATCGAATAAACCTTCATCGATCAAACACATCTACTAACTGTAGCAATATTTTCTGATAGCTGAGAACTATCAACTATCAGGGCAGGCACGGGGGCCCCCCCTCCGCTTCGCTTCGCCCCTACCAAATGTCAACTGTCAACTGTCAACTGTCAACCCCAACCGTGCCATCATTTCACTGTTTACAGGTGCTGGCGCTTGAGGCGGAACGTAAAGTGTCGAAACTAAAGTAACGCGAATTCCTGCCAGTTTAGACAGAGGAATATGCTGGATAACTGGCTCGCAAACCGGATAATAAACTGCTGCTTCGTAAACAATTATTTCGTGTTCAGAACCATAGTATGTTTCTAACACTTCAGCTAACACCGTTAGGCCGCGCAGTTGGCTTTCTTCCCGATAAAAACCCAGATTGCCGATCGTCGCAATCTGCCACAAAATTAAAGCACTGGTTGGGTCAAATTTACGCTGCCGAATCAGAAAGTCAGTGGCTTCAAAACTTTGACATCCGTTGCGCCCTGGGTCAAGACCCAAGTCAGCAAACAAGCAATCTTCCGCTGAAATTCCCGGTAACATTTGCGCCCTAAAACCTTCACGACGCGCCTGTTTAATCGCTGCATGGGTGGGGTCAGCAAAAACGCCCGGATGACCGTAAAAAACAGCACACACATTCAATCCCTGACGAACTTCAGCCAAAATGCGATCGACCATCTCCCGATATGTCTCTCTGCGCCGCTGATTGTCGGTATTGTAAGGCAGGGCTTGGGCCGTGGCGTTGAGTGTATGCAGCCATTTTCCAGTAATCGGGTCAGCTACAGCGAACAAAACCTTGTCGGCTTGCTCGATCGACGCCTTTGCAGCTAAGGTCAGATGACCAACCAATTGAATCCCGGTACCAACAACAGTTAAAGAACCCGTTTTCAAACGCAACCTCCTCCAATGCTACTGAATCGATAGCCAAAATACTCCCAATACAACTGGCAACTCACCGCCGCCAGATTGCCTTGTAAATTTACCAACCCCATACCTTCCAACTTAGAGGCCTCCACTAAACCCAACTCTACAGGTATACTGCTTTTCACCACTCGCACAAAGGCTGCTAGCAATTCAGGCTCCTGTTGTAGGTTCCACAATTCTCGTTGTAAGCGATCGCTATAAATTCCCGCTGCAATACCAGAGGTTTGCAGCACTTGCTCGGGAGTCACATCTCCGAGCCCAATATGATAAAGAGCTAATCGTATTAAATAGGGATTTCCGTTTACCAAAGCCACCAGTTGTTTAGCATTTTCAGCAGACAAATCCAGTCCTTGCCGTTTGGCTAAATTCTGTACTTGCTCGCTATTGAATGGTGGCAGTCCGATCGGTAGCCCGACATTAAACGGCGATCTATTCGCACTCAGCGGAATATATATCTCAGCCGAGTGCACTACGACTAACCGCAGTTTTCGCCAAATTTCCCGATTCTTTGCTTCCTCGTGCCAACTTCGCAAAAGCCCGAAAAAGTCGCTCGCCAGGTGGGAATAGGGAAACAAGCGATCGATATCGTCTAAAGCTAAAACTATAGGCTTATCTGTTGCAGCCAGCAGATACTCCTCAAAATACATCTTGCAACTAAGCTGACTGCCAAAAAGTTCATCCCAATATTCCGCCATCTGATTTTCCAGTTGCAAACCCAAACCGACGTTGGCACAAAACCACCGCAAGAATTTATCTAAATCTAGGACGATTTCTCTATCTGCTAACTGAAAATTTATCGCAATCGTTTGATAGCCTTGCTCGGCAGCTTTCTCTAGAATCCTTGCCATGAGGGAGGTTTTCCCCATCCGCCTGGGAGCTTGGATGCGGATTAGCGCTCCCGGTTGCAAAATTGTCTTGTAACACTGAGATTCAATTGGCTGACGCTCCACATAAAAAGACGAATCCAGGGGAACTTGGCCTAATGGTAATTCCAACTCTATGTCTTTTTCTGGTTTGGGCGGGGTATGGGATGCTTTAACCCCGTCACTCTGAGGAAACACCCTGGCATAATCACTGGGCTCCAGAATCAGACTAAAAGCGCTGAAGCACCTTTTTAGCGTGTTGCGATCGACACCAGCTTCGCGAGTGTATATTTTCATCACAGTATTCACAGCTAACCGCGTGCGATCGCTTATTTGTTCCAAAGTATACCGATTCCCGCTATTTTGCTCGAATTCTGCCTTTGTTTTGGCTGCCTCTAATTTCTCTAATCCTTGTAGGGTAAGGATTACACCGCGTTGGCGCTTATCTTTTTCTTTGTGTTGAGCTTGTAACACTATCATGTGATGATGATTGATTTCCCAAGATTATAAAAATTTTATCAAGTTAAGCAACTTAGCAGTTAGATAGAAAAACTTACAAATGCGCCAAACCCTAGCTCCGGGGGAGTTTGGTTAATTGCCGATCGCAAATCTTAAGTTGCGATCTTAAATAGCTAAATTTGAGTGGTGCGATCGGTCTCGGCAGTGCAAAATGATACTGTCTGGCTAGCCAATATTATTGGTAAGCCTGAATTAAACTGCGATCGGGTAAAGCAGGTAAAACTGCTTCTACATCCGGCCTATGAAAATTTAGCGTGTAGTTTTACCGAATATTTAGGGTGCTTTACTAAACCCTGGTGTTAAGCAGCTTTGATGGAACGATCGCGGTGGTGACGACTAACCGCATACTCAAAGAACACTTGAAGCTTACAACCAGAATAATTGTGACTCATCGCTCTGTCTTTCCTCAGTAGAAAGGCTCCGATTGTCCTGGGCAAAAACTGTCAGGCAGTTGAATTATTGCGAAGCTTTTACTAACTTTAGGTATTAGAAATGACATCCTGTTCTCAATCATTTACGATTTCAAAGCAGCGCGATTGCTCGTTAGATCTAATCACAACTTTTTGGCAGCAATGGCAACAGTATCGAAACTCTCTTTACCGTTGCTGTATCAAGTGGATGGGTGGGAACTTTATTGATGCTGAAGATGCACTTAGTCGGGCGATGCTGAAAGCTTGGGAAAAGGTGCAAAAGTATGCAGCGGGCGAAATTGCTAATTTTAAGGCTTGGTTGACAAAACTGACTCATAACCTCTGCATGGATATTTATAGAGAACGCAGTCGGGGTGCGAATCGAGTTGAGGATATAGAAGCGATTCCACAGAAACAAGGACTGGTTTCCTTTGAGCATACGCCAGAAATGGCATTGGAGGCCCACGAGCAAAAGATTGTGATTCGCCGTGCAATTGATAACTTATCGATTAGGCTGCGCGAGACGTTTATCCTGCACTTTTATGGGGAACTTTCTCATCAAGAGATTGCCCAACAGCAAGAGATTTCCTACCAGAATGTCTGCAAGCGGATTTCCCAGGCGCGGAAGATTTTGCGAGAGGTATTGAGGGGATATTTTATCGGAGAGGAGAGGGCGGATACGGATAAATCTGTTCCACCGACAGCAACGGAATCGGCAATTGGGGAAATGTCCCAAGGGAATGCAGCAGTTGAAGCGATCGCAGGTGAGACGGTAGTTTCAGTTGCAGTGCAGAAAGTGGAGACTGTGGTGAGTGAGGAATTAATTGAGGTAGTGCGATCGCAGCAGCAGTCGAAGTCGGATTCTGTTGTAGCGACTGCTGACGGGAGGCTATACCAAATCCGGGTTAAAAACCCCTTGATTTTTGAAGATGGGGAGAGGGCGAGATCGGGGAATGGGGAGAAATTAGCTCGCGAACTAAAAAAGGGGGTGAGTAACCCGGATTTAGTATTATACCAATTTAATTTTATCGGCAAACAGATAGTAGGAGCATTCCCCCCGTGGCTGAATTGTTTAGGAGGCATCAGGCGGGGCAAATTACTGGAGAATTTGTGCGATCGTCCCTCTCTCCTCCTGTGTAATGTATTTCATATTTTCACTCCCTTGTCAAGAGTCTCTCAGGAATCAAGATTAGGCTTCGTTTCTTTTGAGTCAAAATTCAGAAACTGATTAGTGTCATCGTCCTTAAGGTATAGAAATGGATACGCAATCAGAGCTTTGGATAGCGACTATGAACTGCGAAAAATTCAACAAATCGCACTGTTCTATTTTGCCAGTATCCCGGCTATACCCCTTATCGCCTTTTGCAGGAGGCATTGTATCATTTATGCACCGGTTAATAGTGCCGGGAAAATTAGATTCTTTAAGTCAGATAGCTGAGTATGTCCTCGTAGCAGAAGCAGAGGCAGATCTGGATCAAAAAGCATCTTACGGGCTGCGCCTTGCAGTCGATGAAATTGCCACAAATATCATCATTCACGGTTATCAAGAATCTGGTAGAGAAGGGGATTTGGAGTTGCGTGCCGAAATTAGCGATCGCAACTTGACAATTATGATTGAGGATACAGCAGTCACCTACGATCCCCTCGATCGAGCGCTACCTGATGACTTAGACAAACACCCGCACGAAAAAAAGATTGGAGGACTCGGAGTTTATTTAGCTATTCAAAATGTAGATGAATTTGCTTACGAGTGGCTAGAAAATCGCAATCGCAATATATTTACTGTCCATCGTACAAGTCACAGTTAGGACAAGATCTCCAGAGGATGCGACCGACATAATTTAAAACTAGGGAAAGTCTACTGCTTGTTGAGCTAGCTATCTATCAAAATAGCAGTAAAACTGTGGGTTATTACCTGAAACAGAGACATTACTTTGCTAGCTGTACGACGAAAATTTCCCAGCACATCCTAATTAAATTAGTCCTGGACGCACTCCGACCTTCATAACCGGGTTTTTTACCGCGATCGAACAACCCGCCGGAAAAATAAGGGTTTTCAGCTCTGATAAAATTCCAAACCATCCAACAACAGAAACCTGCGGGAATCGGCTGCGGTTGGAGCAGTAATGAGCCTTTATCAAAAACCCTGCCAATTGAACACACAAATTATCTAATTACCAGCATTATGACCATTCCTAACTACAACGAGACCACCTATCTGCAAGAAAATCCAGAAGTGGCAAAAGCCGTAGCTTCTGGCCTTATTCCCAACGGGTTTGAGCATTGGGTAAAGTTTGGTTTTACTGAAAAAAGAAAGCCACAAATTTCATTCAACGAGCAATTTTATCTAGATGCTAACCCCGAGGTAGCAGCAGCAGTTGCCAAGGGTAGTTTATCAAGCGGATTTGAACATTATGCGCGGTTTGGAGCGGCTGAAGGTCGAAAACCAGTTGCCAGTACCACACCCACAGGCCCTAAACTTCAAGAAATCTTAAAGCGCGGGTTTGTGCGGGTTGCAGTTAACGACGATGCGATCGGATTTAGCAAGCGGGAATCCGACGGTTCATTTAGTGGGATTGGCATTGATTTTAGTCGCGCCTTAGCCACCGCTTTGTTCGATAACCCGAAAGCAGTAGAATTCGTAGTCGTCGAGGCGGGCAAAGACTTTAACAGCGTAGCCAGTGGCGCAGTCGATATTGCCGCCACTTTGCCCACTCAATCTATGCTCCGCGATGGCAGTTTAGGAGTAGATTTTTCGCCTACGGTTTTCTTCGACACTCAAGCGGTATTGGTGCGCGGTAATAGTGGAATTAGTTCTGTTAAGCAGTTACCAGGAACAACCATCGGCGTATTAGCAGGAACGCGCTCTCAGCAAAATTTAATAGATGTCGCCAAACGTGCCGGAATCGCCCTCAACATCCAAACTTTTCCTTCTCAAGATACCTTATTTGCTGCCTACGATGCGGGGAAATTGGGCGCTGTTTCCATTAATCGCGGGGTGCTGAGCAATCGCATTCCCACCTTATCCAATCCGGGAAATCAAGTCATCCTGGATGAAGCCATTTCTAAAGAGCCTTTAGCACTCGTCGTGCCGGAAAATCAGTCTGAATGGGCTGATGTGGTGCGCTGGGTGGTCAGCGCTCCCATCCAAGCCGAATTCTTTGGTATTAACTCCCAGAATGTGAATGAATTTCTTAATAAAAATTCCGCCACCAAGAGCTTCTTAGGCGTGGAAGGAAAGTTAGGAGAATCCCTGGGACTCAAAAATGATTTTGCGTTGAAAGTTATCAAACAAATTGGTAATTACGAAGAAATTTACAATCGCAATTTCAATCCCAAAGTGCTGCCGCGCGGGCTCAATGAGCTAATGTTTGTCAAGCCTGGGGGACTGCTTTATTATCTACCCTTTTCGGGGACTGACCAATTAACCGTGCCCTTGGTAAATAACGACAACCGCAACGTTTTACAGGAAGTGTTAGACCGGGGTTTCGTGCGTGTCGGGGTGAGAAATGACGCGCCAGGAGTTGGTTTTGCTGACTCCAAGGGCAACTTCAGCGGATTTGATGTGGATTTTGGTCGGGCACTAGCAGCTTCCCTATTTGGCAACCCCAACGCAGTGGAATTCGTGATTCAGAAAACTGGTCCTCAGCGCTTCAGCGATGTCGCCAATGGCATCGTTGATGTAACTAGCCGCAATGCCAGCCACAACCTCAAGCGGGATGCTTTGCTGGGGGTAGATTTTGCCCCCATTAATAGTTACGATGCTCAATTTGTGGTAACACCAACCGCCAGCGGAATTACCTCTTTTGAACAGCTTGCCGGTCGCCGAATTGGCGTGAGTGCAAATACCAATTCTGAGGTAACTCTGCGAGAAAAGCTGAAAGCTGCGGGCATTAATGCGGAAGTCGTAGCCTTAAATAGCTTGGAGGCCCTATTCGATCGTTATATCAAGGGCGAATTGGATGCGCTCACCGGCAATGGGAATCTGATTATCTCTAGTCTTCTCACCTTACCCCCCGACCAGCGAGACAAACATCAGCCATTTCCCGATGTTTTGGGAGAGGAGCCTTTAGCAATGGTGGTGGACGAGAATCAATCCCAGTGGAAGGATGTGGTAACAGGCGTTACTTATTCTGTTTATGAAGCGTTAGAGCTGGGTTTAACTTCTGAAAATGTGCGCCAGCAAATCAATAGTTCCGATCCAGTTGTCCGCCGCTTTTTGGGAGTGGAAGGAACTGTGGGTGAAAGTCTGGGTTTGTCGAATAATTTCGCTTTGAATGCGATTTCCGCAGTGGGGAACTATCAAGAGATGACCGATCGCAACTTCCCAGGTATTAGTTTGATGATAGCGCCTTATACCGAGGGCGGTATCGTTTTCTCAGTTCCTTTTGCTTGATTTTGCTGAGTCGGGGTGATTGATGAATCACCCTGACAACAATCAACCTTGAATATTGGCTAACGATACTGAATCGAATCTTTAGCCGGATAATACCAAATCCGGGTTTACCACCCCCGTTATTGTCATTGCGAGCGACAGCGAAGCAATCGCAAAGACTCTGCTAATAACGGAGGATTTATAAAGGGGATGGATAACCCGGATTTAGTATAAATACTCAGATCGCACTGAGCTAGATTTTTGCCGGATTGGGGTGCAACGAAAAAAGGAATAGAGGAATGTTCCTTCACATCTATCTTTCACCACTTTTAAAATCATGTCAAATTCTCAATCAGTTAGTGCAAAAGACATTTGGGGTTCTCCAGAAGATATGGAGAAAGCATTTTGGCAGCTATGGGAACAGAATCGAGATTATCTTTACCGTTGCTGTGTCAAGTGGATGGGGGGGAATCCTACTGATGCCGAAGAGGTGCTCAGTCGCGCCATGCTTAAAGCTTGGGATAAATTGCCAAACCATGCCGAAAAAATCACCAACCTCCGAGCTTGGCTGATTCGCTTAACCCATAATCTATGTATAGATATACACCGAGAACGCCGCCGGAAAGCAATGCAGATGGAGGATATTGAAGAATTAGCTGCTACAGGAAATTCAGCAGTTATTTCTGGTTTGGACTCTCCTGAAGAGGCACTTCTACATCATGAGTTGGGACATTACATTCGCCGCGCTATTGATACTCTTCCTTCTCGATTACGCAATCCGTTTATCCTGCGTTACTGCCACCAAATTGCCTATCAAGATATTGCCCAAAAACTTGCTCTCTCGCTCAATAACGTTTACAAGCGCATCCAACAGGCGCGAGAGATTCTGCAAAAGCGTTTGAGCAGGTATTTGTCAGGGTTGGATGATGCTCTGTTAGATTTCTCCGAGTCTTCTCAAAAGGGGGAAGTTGCCCCGATCGCAGATGAATTTACTGTAGGGGTAGCGCAAGAGTGCCTACCCCGTCAAGATTTTGGGGCGGGGGGATTGCCCCTACAATCCGATGAAACGATCGCCCCACCCGCGATCGCCCCCATCCCTCAGAACATTGGCGAGACAATTAATTATCAGGTAACAGCATCATGTCTAGAAACACTACACTCCGGGTGGTATCCCTCACTCAGTCCTCTGGGGTGGAGTTGAATGCTTACCTGGTTGCAGACTCGAAGCCAACCAGACAAGAGCAGAAGCTGAAAACATTAAGTGAGTACGTGCAGCAGTTTCCCTCTGGGTGGAAGAAACGGTTGGAATTGGCGAATCTGCTGTCTGAAATGGGTCAGATCGAGCAGGCGGTTGAGGAATATCGCCAAGTAATCGATCGGCAGCAACCACCATCGATCGGCGTCCGCTTGCAATTGGCAAAACTCTTGCAGCTTATGGGACAAGAGGTTGAGGCAGCAGCGGTTTATGAAAGTGCCTCGGCGAATGCGCGCAATGAGGCGACTCGACAGCATATCAGCGGATCGATCGCACTCTGTAGAGGTGATACTCAGGCAGGGATACTCGCTTTTGAGTCGGCGGCTTCCCTTGAACCTCACAATGCCGCTCACTGGCTGGCGTTGGCCCAGGTGCAGGTGGGGAGAGGCGATGCGGTTGCAGCTTTGCGAGCCTTTGATGCCGTTTTGTCACTGCACCCAGAGGATATTGTCGCGTCGATCGGCAGCTATGACGCTCTGGTGGCGGTGGGGAACGTGCGCCAAGCGCAGCAGCGGTTGAGCAAAGCGCTAGAGGTGGCTCCGGGTGATTTTGGGGTACTCAAACGACTGGCGGATACTCGTTGCCGGATGAGATTGGTATCGGGTGAGGAGGGGAAGCAGACTAAAAAGACGATCGCTTCTGTGCTGCAACTGGCTCCTGATGCGGCGGACGGTCATGAGTTGCTGGCATATTATCACTTTTTCCGGGGGGAGTCGGCTAACGGGGTTGCGGTGTTGGAAGGTTTTACCGAGGAACACCCGAATCATCCGAGGGGTTGGTATTCCTACGGGCGTTACTTGTTCCACACGGGGGAATATCAGAGGGCGGCGGCGGCGATGCTGAAAGCTTATCGTCTGTATCCCCTGGATTGTGAAATTTATCGGGCGTTGTGCGAGATTTTGCCCGCTGCGAGGATGACTTCTTCCCCAGCCTCTCTCGATCGCCCCCAGCCCACAGCGCAGTTTCATTCTCACCAAAAACGTGAATTTTGTAGGGGTAGTGCCCCCGTGCCTACCCCCGACCCAGACGATTCGATCGGCAGGTCAGACCAAGAGGGCCGGCACGGGGGCACGGCCCCTACGGAAAATCAAACAGCCCTGGGGGATTTAGGGCGATCGAACCGTGAAGTAACCCTGACATCAATAGTAGAAGAGATGCTCGATCGTTTTCCCGATCGCTGGAGTGTTTGGACGACGGCGGGGCGGGTGTTGGTGGAAAGTTTTCAGGAAATCGATCGGGGGTGTAGTGTCTCTGCGAAGGGGACGCAACTTGAGCCGCAGTTACCTGATGCTTGGTTTAGTCACGGGCGGGTGTTGGCGCTGGCTCTTAAACACCCGGAGGCGGTGGAGGCTTTGGCGCAGGGATGGCAGTTGTTACCAAAAGATGCGGGTTATCTGCAATCTGTGTCTGCTGCGGTGTGGCTGGGGGAGAGTTATGGAGTGTTGGGGGATGAGGTGGCGAGCCGGAAATGCTTGGAAAAGGCTTGTCAGTTTGCTCAGGAATTGATGGAGTTTGACCCGGCTATGGCTGGTTACTGGCGAGGGAGGGCGTTGTTGGGCTTGGGGGATGTGAGGGAGGCTGTGGAGGCCTATCGAAGTGCGCTGAGTCGGCGGTTGCTCTACCCTTTTCGCGGTGAGGTTGAGGAGGCTGTGAAACGGTTGAAAGGTAAGAGGCGAAAGGGATCTCGTTCTAAAGCGTAGATCCTTGACTTCTTCGGAAAGTCGGGGATCTGAACCTCTCAGAGTGCATTAAGTTAGGAAAAAACAGCCTCTAACTCGAAAAATTCAGAAATTGACCTCTGGATTCGTCTTATAGGTGTAGAGACAAAAATAAAATTTTGTCTCCACAGAAAGCACATCAAATTCATCTAAAAAAGGAGAAAAATAATGCTATTTAGATTTCGTTCGTATTAAAAGTAAAAATCAGTTCTGAGCGAAAATCGCTCGGTAATTGAAAATAGATGTAGGGTGGGTACTGCCGTCAGCGCCTACCCTACATCTTTTGTTGCTGATGTTAATTCAATGACAAAATCTAGTGCAATGGGTGGAAATTATAGTTCTTGTGTTTGAGGTGGTTTCATGGGGTGCATTGAGTTAGGAAAAAACAGCGCCTAACTCGAAAAATTCAGAAATCGATCTCTGGATTCGTCTTAAGGATGAACAACAAAAAAAAGGATACTTTATGAGCGCTTGTGCATTACAAACATTCAGTAACATTACTCAAAACCTTCTGGATTGTTTAGAGGCAGCAGCTAGATCCCAAGGATATAATATTTCGGGCAAGAGTGGTTCATATACTCAGGATGGATTCACGGTCACATGGAATTATAATCCATCGAATGAAACACTTCAAATTCAATGTATAGATAGCCCTTGGTATGTTCCCTGTAGCGTGATTAACGGTCGAATACACGATTTAGCTGAGCAATATATTTCACAATGTTCACCTGGATATACAGTAACAGCCTTAATTTAAGGGCTTGTGAGCCAATCGATTCCTGGGAGATCGCGTAGAGTGTCTTCTGTTTGATATTTTAACCTTTGATAAGGAAGTGCAATCGCACTCCACCTATCCCAAAATGATTTTTTCAGTTAGGAATCGTTAGTCGAGGCTTTTGTTAACTCTAGAAATTCAGAAATTATCGCTGGTAATCGTCTTCAGAGTGTAAAGCATTTTTAGGAGTAAAAGTCTGACGCAACCCTTAAAGGCGATCGCGCCTCAACACACTCTAATTCAGGAGTCAAGAGAGCATTGCTTCTTTAACCACCTTCCATTTACTTGCCTCACATCTGCTATTTAAAACAGCAGAATAAAGAGAAATAATCCGAGCTTAAAATAATAGCATCGGATTATTTCCTGTTGATTTATTTGTGTTTTTCGGTAAGATAAAGTTTGTGTAAACTCTGTTTCTTAAGCTTGACAAACCTATTAAATCTCGACTAATATTGAGAAAGTTGAGGACAAAAACTCAATCAAGACAACAAGTAAGCTAACAACAAAAAGGAGAGAAGTTGTGCGATTCCGTTATTTTTAACTTAAAAGTTAATCAGTAAAATCCTAGTGATGGTGCTGAGAAATTACAACTGAAAATCCCTGTAGGGTGAACAATGCCCACCCTGCTTAATAAGAAGGCTATCCAATTGAAATTGCACAAGTCAAAGTATAAATCTTGCCTGTAGACAAACTCCCATAACTCATGGAACTTATTTGGTTCTTTAAAACCCTCAACAAATACATTGCCTCCTACAAATGGCAATTCATTTTACTCTTTATCTGCCTGATATGCGACGCAGCATTTGATTCAGTCTTCCGAGCCAGCTTAAAATTTATCATCGATGCCGCCATCGTTCCCCAAAACTATAGTCTTCTGGTTCTAATCCTGTCATTGCTAGTTGTCGGAGCAATTCTATATGCTTGCATCGGCTTGCTAGGAATTTTCCTCGGAGCGCGTTTGGGCATTTTAATCACTAACAATATCCGATACTCTCTATTCGAGCATCTCCAAAGCCTTTCAATGGAGTTTTTTGGGCGACGTTCAGCCGGGGATATTGTCAATTGTCTGATCGCCGATGTCCAAAAGGTGGAAAATGGCGTAATTACAATGGGGCTGACAGTCGTTGTTTTAGAACTGTCTAACTTCCTATTTTCTATGGTTTTCCTCTTCCTCCTCAACTGGCAATTAGCCCTGCTCAGTTTAATCGGTTTAACTATCTGTACCATTGCTCCAGCAAAAATTGCCAGCCTTGCCACCGAAGTCGGCTATAAGTTGCTGCAAAAAGAAGGACAGATTGCCAGCGTTATCGAAGAGAATATCCTCTCGCAAACCGTTGTCAAGATATTCGGGCTGGAGAACCAAATGACTGAGGATTTTTCCACCGATTTGAATGACTTAAAACAGGTTTATGTCCGGGCAACCTTTCTCTCCTACTTAGTGCAGAAAGTCCCCATGATTGGTTTTGTCATGACGCAGTTGGTGGTTTTAAGTATTGGTGCAGTCATGACCTACAGGAATACAATTTCTGTAGGAACTCTTACCTCATTTCAAGTTTTAATGCTAGGATTGAATCTCAATATCCTCGGCTTAACTTCGTCAATACCGGCATTTATTGATGGAGTGGCAGGGCTGCAACGCATCAGCGATATCTTATCAGAAACTCCGGCGATTCAGGATGCACCGGGTGCGATTGATTTACCTCACTTTTACAGCGATCTTTACTTTGACGATGTTACCTTTAGCTATTCCCAAGATAGAGGTGGAGTTAAAAATCTCTCCCTGAAGATTCGCCAAGGAGACTTTGTGGTATTTGTCGGTCAAAGTGGAGCAGGCAAAAGTACAATTGTCAACTTGCTAACGCGATTTTACGATCCAGATAAAGGACGCATTCTGTTTGATGGCATTGATTTACGTCATGCCACAGTACGCTCCCTCCGTTCTCAAATTGCACTGGTTTCTCAGGATGTAATTCTGTTTAATTGCTCGGTGCGAGAAAACATCCGCATGGGCTATCTACAAGCCACTGACGAACAAGTCGAAGCCGCAGCCAAAGCCACCGAGATTCACGAATTTATTTTGTCCTTACCCCAAGGCTACGACACACCTGTTGGTGACAGGGGCGGACAGTTATCAGGGGGACAACGCCAAAGAATCGCCCTGGCGAGAGCGTTGGTAAGAAATCCAGCAATTCTGATTCTGGATGAAGCCACATCAGCCCTCGACCCCGCCACGGAAGCCAAAATCCTCACCACCATCGAGCGCATTACCAAAGAACGCACGGTGATTTTCATCACCCACCGCATGGCTAATGCCTTGCGTGCGGATGTCACGTATGTGATGGAAAACGGCAGCTTGGTGGTGAGTGATTGACACGCAGATTTAACTTGTACTGAACATTTTGGAGTTGAAAATTATGACCGATACAAATGATTACAAATGGCTAATCCCCTCTTCTCATGGCCTTGGCTCGAAATCACTTGAAGAAGAGAAAGAAATCTGGGATAAACACCACGAAGATTATACCAACAACGCTTTCAGTATCACCCAAGACCCCAAAATCTGCAAAAACTTAATCCGTCCAGAGCGTTCTCCCGGCTATGATATTCCCAACTCGCCTGACATCAAAGTCCTAATTCCCGGTTGTGGCTCGGAAATTTATCTTCAGAAAACCTTACTAGAATTTTGCCCCCAAATTGGACAAATCTACTGTACCGATTTTTCCAAAACAGCGATTGAAAAAGCACGCACAGATTGGGAAAAAGCAGATGGAGATGCCCGACTCAACAACCAGCAAATTGTGTTTGAGGAAGTAGACTCCACGCGAATCATCGAACAAAAACCGGAGTGGAACGATAAATTTGATTGCGTCCTCCTCGCAAATTCTGTGGTTTCCAGTGAGGATAAAACCAACCGCCAGATGATTCGGGAATTTGGTAAAGTTCTCAAGCCCGGTGGCAAGATATACGGATATTTTCCAACTACCTTATGCTTCTTGGAAATTGCCTATTTTAGTCGCAAACACGCTCACTGCGTTACAGAAGGATTTATCGATGTCTACGGCAATAAAGTTTGGGATGCTGAGTGGCAAGATCCCCAGATTTATTACACTCCCTTGCGTTTGAATCGCATCTTTAAAGAAGCGGGATTAAAACAACTTTGTTTGCAGATGGAGATTTTGGACTATGAGCCTTTTGTTTCGATGTTTAAAGAGATGATCCAGCATGACGATCCGGATATTTTTCTCTGGCATCTTCTAGTTCGTTATGAAAAGTCCTAAACGCACTTGGGCGAAGCATCGAGGGAGATGCTTCGTTTCACTCAGCATGATACATAGGCTGTGGGTAATTAGGGACACTCCAAGAGCCTTTCGGAGTGTCAACTTAACATCAAATTTATTGTCGTCATACAAATTAGGTACGTAGTTGCGATGAAAGCGCTCTTTATAATATTAGGAAAGAGCGCTGAAGCGCAACTACGTACCTTTAATTAACCCTGTCTAGCCCCCCGGATAGTCGGGGGGGACAGGAGTTGTCTCAAAGTCCCCGCAACGATGCGGGGGATGCGAGGGGGATCTGGACTCAGGTAAAAACGAGATTTATCAAGGCTTTCAGGCTTAAGTTTTCACCAATAGGCACGGTACCGTCTTCCTACTGAAAAAAAACCGCCGACAAGACTGTCAGCGGTGAGTAGTTGTTGAGGTTAAACTCTAGAATATTGCAATTAACAGAGGTGAGAACTTCGATCGCGCTTTTGAAGAGATTTGAAGAGAGATCCGCCTAGGCGGCAGCGCGATCGCAAATTCCCGCATTTCAAGCTATACCCTCCACCAATAAAGTAATCTTGTCAATTCCTACCACATAAACCAGTTCCCCGGGTTTAAAAGTTATGCCTTTATCGCACTTAGCGGGCCACCAACTACATTGAAAGCGGACGCGGCCGCATTCACCCGGTCGAATTTCTTCTGCAACGATTGCTTCTTCAAAATAGTCAAAAAACATGATTGCTACTCCTAAAAATTGGTTGGAATTGTTTTGAAGGCGAACAGTTTCCGAGGTATTTACCAATTAATAAACCATTCATCAATCTCCCAATCCCCAAATCCTCCAATCTAAAATCTAAAATCCAAAATCTAAAATCGGAAGATGCTTTGCAATTACCCTTCAACAATCAGAGTCACATTGTCAATGGCGATGACTCGAACCGCTTCTCCGGGTTTAAAAGTAATTTCTTGGTCAGATGTTGCAGGCCACCAACTGCTTTGGAAACGGACGCGACCAGATTCTCCCGGACGAATTTCTTCTTCGACGATCGCTTTTTGGTCTGGGGCGATATCTTTTGGCGCTAGATGAGTATGGACTGTTTCTGCATCGCCGACAGCGGGTTTTTCCTCACCGACCGCCGTCTCTTCTGCTACATCGGTGCTGGACTTTTCCGCACCGGAGACGGCTGATTTTGCTTGATTAACACTGCCTACTTTTTCCTCATCAGCGAAGGCTAAGATTCCTTCTTCTTCAATAAAGCTTGCTTCTTCGACATAGTTAGTAGACATGGTGGATGGCTCCTGAAGATAGGTTATGTTTGACTTTTGGATGCGAAAAGCTCGCGCTTTTTAAGTTTGATTAAATGGTCAGATTTCTTATCCCAACAATTGCAAGCGGGAAGTTAAATTCTGCCTTCTACAAACCGATACAAATCCTCAACTTGAGTCTGGCAGATCCCCTGATTTTAGACTGACTTTCAAACTCTCAGATTTAATGAGAGTGTAAATCTAAAATCTAAAATCTAAAATCTAAAATCAACTGACTACTCCCCACCTCAGAGTTTTCCCGAACTAAGCTTCAACTATTAGAGTAATGTTTTCAAGTCTCAGGACTCGAACCACAGCACCGGGTTTCAAAGTTATTTGTAGATCGTCGCACTTCGCAGGCCACCAACTGTTTTGGAAGCTGACGCGACCGGGCTGATTGGGTCGAATTTCTTCATCTACGATCGCTTTTTCCAAATAGCTAACAGTCATATTTTTGGCTCCCAATTTCCAATTTTTCGTAACCTTCAAAGGCGATAAACTTATAACCAGACTCGGTAAATCCTTAATTCCCAACTACGCTTCAACGATCAGAGTCACGTTCTCAAGTGCCAGGACACGAACCACAGCACCGGGTTTCAAAGTTATTTGTAGATCGTCGCACTTCGCAGGCCACCAAGTGCTCTGGAATCGGACGCGACCGGACTCGCCTGGACGGATTTCTTCTTCTACGACGGCTTTTTTCAAATGGTTGAGACTCATAACTTTAGGACTCCTGAGTGCAGATTCGTCGGATTCTTGAGAGGTAAAAACTTGTAGGACTCGATTCACTGGCTCGATCGGCAGCTAGGCTGCCACAATCAGAGTAATGTTGTCAATTCCGATGACGCGAACCACGTCACCCGGTTGAAAAGTCATCTCTTGCTCGCATTTTGCAGGCCACCAACTGTTTTGGAAGCGCACGCGGCCGGACTCTTGAGGGCGAATTGCTTCATCGACGATCGCTTTTTCGGAATTGTCAAAAGTCATGATTGCTGGCTCCTGATTATAAGTTTGGCTGAAGTTTGAGATGCGAAAAACTGATTGCTCGACTCGTTACCAATTTCCAGGTAGAGGTCGCCCTCTTGCTGTCAACTGTCAACTGTCAACTGTCAACTGTCAAAGCTAGGCTGTGACAATCAGGGTAATGTTGTCAATTCCCACAACTCGAACCACATCCCCGGGGTGAAAAGTTATGTCTCGATCGCATTTTGCAGGCCACCAAGTGCTTTGAAAGCGCACCCGGCCGCATTCTTGAGGGCGAATTGCTTCATCGACGATCGCCTTTTCATCAGTGTTAATAGACATAGCTGCTGGCTCCTGAATGTAAGTTCGACTTGATTGGTGCGGATGTCAGAAGCTTGTCGGTCAACTTCCCCTCCACACTCAACAGTCTCGCAGGTCAACCATGGCTGTGTCAGTCGGCAAAAGTCCTTATAAGTCGGCTGTTTGAGCCCGTAAGCGAGTCGGAAAAAGTCTGTTAGAGTTGTTTGATAATAGGTAACGCTAAACCTGGTGACTCAATGGAAGCGGATCAAGCACTGGATTTTACTAACTCGTTACTTGTGGCTCGAAACCTGAAAACTCTCGACAACCTTGACAGCGCGATCTTTCGCGAAGCATGGATGGGGGTGCAAGGCAGGACGTACCAACAGGTTGCAGAGAGTGAAGGATATGGAGTAGGGACTGTTAAGGATGCTGCCTCTAATTTGTGGAAGCGCCTTTCAGCTTTGTTTGGAGAAGGTGAAAAAGTTAAAAGAGATAACCTGCAAGCGGTAATAGATCGATATTGGCGCAGCTACTCGAAACTAGAACCGCAGTCGGGGCAAATTGTTCCGCCCCGATCGTCCCTGGGGCTAGATTCGGACTTGGAAATCGAAAATCCGAACTTTTTGGGCAGGTTTGAGGCGATCGAGGATCTGAATACTCTGGTAGCCCAAGGCGCTAAAGTGATTGTGATCCAAAGTGCCGGCGGTATGGGCAAAACGACTTTAGCCAGACAGTACCTGAAATCTCAAGGGTTCGATCGCGTAATTGAACTGCTGATGGCAAAAGAGACAGAAAACCTCACAGCCTTAGAAAGTGCGATCGAAGAATGGCTCAAGCAAGACTTCCAAGAAGAACCAGGGCCAGACTTTGGTGTCACCCTCGGGCGGCTGAAGCGGCAACTTCAGACTCTCAAAGTCGGCGTATTGATTGACAATTTGGAAGCCGCCCTCGACGGACAAGGTAAGTTTATTGAACCCCACCGGCTGTACGTCGAACTCTTGCGAGTTTTGGCTGATGCCGCGGTGCAGTCGGTAACGCTGATTACCAGTCGCGATCGACTTTGCGATTCTGACGTAACCGTCGAACACTACCTGCTTCCGGGATTGGACGTGGAAACTTGGCAGCAGTATTTTGGCGATCGCAACATCAAAATAGATCCTGTCGCACTCCAGGAAATGCACAAAGTTTACGGCGGTAATGCCAAAGCCATGGGCATTCTTTGGGGGACAATCCGAGAAGATTTTGACGGAGATATGGCAGCCTACTGGCTGGAAAACAGCGACGATCCGCTGGTGGAAACCGACTTAAAAAATTTAGTTACCAGTCAATTCAACCGCCTGCAAGAACTCGATCCCGAAGCCTATCAACTCCTTTGCCGCTTGGGCTGTTACCGCTATCAAGACGTGCCGACAGTCCCTAGTGATGCACTTTTGTGCCTGCTGTGGGACGTGCCCGAAGCCGGACGCAGACAAATCATTAAATCGCTGTTGCACCGATCGCTAGTCGAGTCCCAAAAAGGCGAATACTGGGTGCATCCAGCAATTCGGGAAGAAGCAGTCGATCGGCTTTCGCCCGCAGACTGGGACACCGCCAACCGCAAAGCAGCCGAGTTTTGGACGGATAGCGTCGAGATTATTGAAACCGTAGAAGATGCGCTGAAAGCTTTTGAAGCTTACTATCATTACGTGGCAATTAGCTGTTTCGAGCAGGCCGCTAGCGTCATCCTCAAAAAAATCAATATCCAGTTTGCCAAAGATTACAAACTCGGACGAGCGCTCTATAAACTAGGTTTCTTGCAGCCAATAATTTCAGCAACTACTCGCATCGTCAACAATGTGACTTCTGACTATTATTTGAGCGGTCTTTACAGTATTTTAGGCGTTTCTTACAGAATATTGGGCGACATCAATCAAGCCATAGAATGTCACCAAATATCCGAAAGAAAAGCCACTAAATGTCTGCAAAATATAGCAAAAAATAGCGAACCGGAAAACGGCCAAAAAGCTAATCTAGAATTTTGGAAACTTAACGCTGCAATCAATATAGGGTTTTGCAAAATAGAAATGCTGGAATTAGAACCAGCTCTGGAGATATTTGTCAAAATGAAAAATTCGCGGGAGGAAATCGGGATTATCGGGATTAACAGTTATTCGATCGAGGTCGGGTTAGCTTTTCTCAACTCCTGTGTGGGAGTCAAAAAAGCTGCCAAGGAACTCGCCGACAAACTATATGCCGATCGCGAAGAGAGCCAGTTAGTGGGTACGGGATACAAGTTAGTGTTTCTAGCCACCACCTATAAAAACCTCGGAGATCCAGAAAAAGCTTTGAGCTTGTACAGTCAGGCGATCGCCCAGGCCGACGAAAACCTTTACAGCACCGTCAAAGCCAAAGCTCTTAGCGGTATAGCTGCCCTGTACCGAGAACGAGGAGAATTTGACCAAGCCATGCAGCACCATGCAGAAGCAATAGAAATACTCGATCTGCCCAGCGCTAAATTAGACCGAGCCGAAGCTTGCTATCAGCTCGCACTGACAGAACAAAAACTCGGCAACATCGAGAAAGCCCAAGAAAACTTCGATCGCGCCATTCAACTGTTCAGCGAAATGGACGCCAGCAAACAAGTAGAAAAAGTACAGTTTGCCGCTACCAAAAATCCCGAAAAAATCCCTAATTAACTGAGAAACAAAGGAAAAAAGATACAATAAAGTAAAGCACAACAATAAAATTTCTAGACATGAAACTAAAACGATTGGGACACGTAGCCGTCTGCGTGCAAGACATAGAGAAAGCTGCTGAGTTCTACAGCAAATTGGGAATGGAGTTAGTTTGGAAAGATGCAGACTGGGCTTATTTAAAAGCAGGAGATGATGGACTGGCGCTGTTGAGTCCGACTTACGACCAAGCAGGGCCGCATTTTGGGTTTGTATTTGACGATCGCACCGAAATGGAATCCGCCTACGAACAACTCAAAACTGAAGGTGTTTCCGTCACCCAGATTCACGAACACCGCGACGGTACAGCGTCTTTTTACGGCAGAGACCCCGACGGTAACGGTTTTGAGTACCTTTACGAGCCGACTTGACCGATTCTAGGACTTGCGGAGCGAGCTAAATCCGCGTAAGGTGCGCACTGCGCACCCTACAAGATTTGTGCACACTGCGCACCCTACAGATTTGTGCACACTGCGCACCTCGGCCAGTTGCAGACTGCCCGGAACCTCCGTACAACTCGCCGAATAAAGTGACGTACTGACACCAAATCTTCTAAAGTTACAGTGCAGGCTCAGCATCCAAAATATAGCAACCGCCACATGGCGTGAGGGCATAAATGACTTCCATGAATGGAGACGAGAACCCACAGCATAAACGGTTTGATTGCTGTCAACTGTCAACTGTCAACTGTCAACTGTCAACTGCTATATATCCACAACTTCCGAAAATCGGCTCGATAATCTAAAATCTAAAATCTAAAATCTAAAATCCTCATGTTCCAAAGAATACAAGTCAGAAACCGCTGGACATCGATCTTCAAACCCTGGGAAGAAGCAGATCCTTGGCTGTTTGCCGCTTGCATCAGCCTCACCATCTTCGGCGGAATCATGATCCGCAGCGTCGAAATCAACCAGGGCTCGATCGACTGGTGGCGGCACTGGGTAACTGGCGGAGTCGGTTTGTTCCTCGCCATCATCATTTCCCGCTGTCGCTACCAAATACTGATTGAGTGGAAATGGCCGATTTACATATTCATTAATTTGTCCCTGATTGCAGTGCGGTTTATTGGTACTACAGGGCTCGGTGCCCAGCGGTGGATCAATATCGGCGGCTTCTACCTGCAACCCTCAGAATTTGCCAAAGTAGGGATGATTATCACCTTAGCAGCCCTCCTGCACGAGAAGACTGTCCCTACGGTGCGCGATATGTTGAGAATGCTGGCGATTATGGCTGTGCCCTGGGGATTGATCTTTGCTGAACCAAATTTAGGTACTTCGCTGGTGTTTGGCGCGATCACAATGGGGATGTTTTACTGGGGAAATGTCAATCCCGGATGGTTAATATTGTTGTTCTCTCCTCTCTTCTCAGTTCTCCTCAATAACGTGTCCACACCGATTTGGGTAGCCTGGGTAGTCGTGGCGGGTATTATTGCTTGGCGAAGCCTACCTTGGCCTTGGCTGGGGACTTTCGGTGCTGTGTTGGTGAATGTGGTGTCGGGACACGTCGGACACGTATTTTGGGGCGTGCTGAAGGATTATCAAAAAATGCGCCTGACAGGGTTTTTGAACCCCGAGAAAGACCCTTTAGGCAGCGGATATCACTTGATTCAATCTCGGATTGCGATCGGGGCCGGGGAACTCAAAGGCAGAGGTTTGTTTCACGGAACCCAAACTCAGCTTAACTTTATTCCCGAACAGCATACGGACTTTATCTTTTCTGCGATCGGCGAAGAATTGGGCTTTATTGGCTGCATTGCAGTGCTGTTGGTGTTCTGGATCATTTGTTTCCGCTTGGTGACGATCGCACAAACTGCAAACGACAATTTTGGTTCCTTGCTGGCGATCGGCGTACTGTCAATGTTAATTTTTCAGGTATTCGTAAATATTGGGATGAACATCGGCTTAGCCCCGGTTACAGGAATTCCGCTACCTTTCCTTAGTTACGGGAATGCGTCGCTGCTGAGTAATTTTCTCGGATTGGGACTGGTGGAGGCGGTGGCGAACCAGCGACAACGCAAGAAGCGTTGGAATTAGCGGATTATATTTTTTGAGGACTGAAGTCCTCACTACAAACGGAATAATAGGTTTGTAGTGAGGACTTCAGTCCTGATATTTTTTGAGGACTGAAGTCCTCACTACGAACCTAATAAGGGTTATTTAACAAAAAAATTAGATATGAGCAGATTACTCGTTCATATTCTTGTAAGTAGCAACCGCCGAAGGCGAACTCCGGTTTAAATAACGGAATATCCAATACTTAAATACCGTATCCAAGATCACCGGAAACGTGGCAATAAACAGAAAGATAAACTGCCTATTTTCTGGCAGTCCCAAGTGCCTCGATAAACCTTCGAGAATTATTTCCCAACCGTGCGGCGAGTGGAATCCCACAAACACATCGGTAAACAAAATAATTACAAAAGCCTTTGCACTGTCGCTGAGTCCATAAACCACATCATCCATGAAAGATTTTAAAACCTCAATCTCTTTCTTGTTAGTGATGAGAATCGCGGCAAAGGCAATCACAGAAATCAAATCAGCAAAAATATTTTTAATGGCTCCACCGCTTTCTTTGCGATATTCCTCCGCTAATTCAAATGCTTTTTCAGCAATCTTCTTTTCCTTTTCCTCTGGAGCAAGTGGCGGCGCTATGCCAATTAACGTGTCAAATTTGAGGTGCTGCTCAAATGTTTCCAGTTCTTTTAAGGCTTCTTCTTCCAAGTCAACGTTTATGAATAAGGGAGCATTTTGCTTGACTCGAAAGTGGTCAACTACTGGCCCGACTACAAAGTTTTTGGAAATTTGATTTGTCAGCAGGGGAACCAAAATCAAAAGCAAAATAAATCTTAGAGAAATAACTGTTTTTACTTTAGAATTTCGGAAATTTCTAACTACGTCTTTTTCTGCTTCGGGATCTAACTCTTTAGTGATTCGATTCAAAGTTCCCAAAAGCGATCTGGGTAATAAATTCACCTCTTCAGAGCTAGTATCAACCTCCCCATGAGTTTGATTGAGATTAGCTAATCCTTTATTGGCGTCAAGTTGAGAACTGCTTGTAGATTTCACCTGCACGTTTACTGAACTGACAAGTGGGACGATCGCCGTTGATTTACTATTATTAATATACTTGTCAATGACTCCATCAATAAACTCTAGCTTCTCGAATACCAGGGACGATCGATCTTTATTCTCTAAACCCAATCCTTGTTGGTGGCGCGGGGCGCTGTTACCCGCCTGCGGTTTTGCCCCCACGCGATCGGGCAATTCCAAAAAAGAACGGCTAGCATTAAACTCAACCATTCTCGTTTGGATGACCTTGAGGTATTTTTGCAGTTCGGATTTAAAGTAAGACAGGGTGCTGTGTCCGTAATCGGACGATCGCTCGGAGATGCCTTGGCCGCCAAAATGCTCATCTTCGATCGCCTTAATTGCTAGCGCAGCATCATAGGCCTGTTCTAGTGCCCTTTCAGGCGTTTCTCTATACCACTGGTGAGCGCTGTAGAGATATTTTACAAACCTGTTCCACAGAGAAGTATTCATAGCTGGAGTCCATTAGTTAGTAGCAGATATTAGTCATCGAAAATTTGGGTAGAAACCCCGTCCTTCGCTTGACGGCTTTACAGGAAGTATGCGCTGGGGATAGTCCTAGCAATCTCACGGTATGGTAAAACTTCATTGACTTTATAGCCATTAATAGCCGTGTATAGTATAGTATAGTCAAAAAATACGGCAAAACTATGCAGCTCGTTGAAAAGCACATTATCGATCAAAACCACTGGCTATACAAGCAGCTAGATAATTTGTGCTTTCTTTCTAAGAATATTTTCAACTACGCTAACTATATAGTCCGACAAAAGTTTATTAGTTCGGGAGAATACCTCGATTATTACAAAATACAGAAAATATGTCAGGGAAAGACTGACTATCTAGCATTACCAGCCAAAGTATCTCAGCAAGTATTATTGAGATTGCATGAAAGCTGGAAATCTTTTTTTGCAGCTACCCAGGAATATAAGTTACATCCAGATAAATTCAAAGCCCGACCCAAAATACCCAGATACAAACACAAAATATTAGGCAGAAATGTCCTGACTTACACCGCTCAAGCTATCAGTCAAGAATGGCTCAAAAAAGGAATCATCAATCTGTCTTTGACTCAGATATTTCTAACGACTAAAGTCAGCCAAGTAAATCAAGTCAGAATCGTTCCAAAAACTTACCATTACTCGATAGAGGTAGTTTATGAACCCAAGGCTGTAACTGTTTCATCATCAGGTGTTGAAGGAATAGCAGGAATTGATATTGGTCTGAATAATTTAGCGACAATTACATCCAATCAAAACGGGTTTGTTCCGCTGATAATAAATGGCAAACCTCTCAAATCAATCAATGCCTACTATCACAAAAAAAAGGCTGTGTTGCAGTCAGACTTGAAGGGGGAGAGACAAACATCAATCAAAATTGAACAATTAACTCACAAGCGGAATGTAAAAGTAGATAATTACCTGCACAACGCTAGTCGATTCATCATCAATCATCTGGCAGCTAACCGAATCGGGACACTGGTGATTGGTAAAAACGAGAATTGGAAACAGGGAATAAATCTCGGAAAGCGGAACAATCAGAATTTCGCAGCAATACCTCATGCAAGGTTTATTGAAATGCTAACTTACAAAGCGCAGTTAGTAGGAATAGTTGTGAAAGTTATTGAAGAAAGTTACACTTCAAAGTGTTCTTTTTTAGATAATGAACCTTGTGTTAAGCATTCAGAGTACAAAGGTAAGCGAATTAAGCGAGGTTTGTTTCGTGCTGGTGATGGCAGACTGATCAATGCGGATGTGAATGGCAGCGCTAACATTGTCAAAAAAGCATTTCCCAACGATGAAGCTGAGGGAATACAGGGCGTAGTAGTACGTCCGGTAAGGGTCACACCTTACAAAATGGTTGCCCGAGGCAATTGTAATATTTGCCTAGAAAACCTGTAACTATGGTAACAAATTTAGATAAATTAGGAACCGTTTCCGCAGATTCTATTTGGATTGTAGGAGGCGCCCGCAGTGGCAAAACCGCTCGCTTAGTCGAGCAGTTCTGCCTGTGGAGCAAAACAGTCAAGCCTTTGCCCGCAAACGTTTCAAGCCGCGGGCGTTCCGGGCGCTGGCGGGCGGGACAAACAGCCCCAGCAATCTTAGTCTTAGCAGCTAATGGGGACAACCGGTTGGAATTGGCCGATCGCATCGCCATAGCTACCCAAGGAAAATATGCCTTTCACTCCACAACACCGTTCGGTTTTTTTGAGCAGGAAGTATTGCTATTTTGGCCGCTGCTGTTGCAGTCGCTAGATTTGAAGGCTCAATTTCCCCTGCGGCTGCAACCTGAAACAGAATTGGAACTTGCAGCCAGACTCTGGCGTCGCGAGTTAGACGAAGGGATTTTGCAACAAACAGGGGTAAGTCCAAATCGCATGGTGCGTCGAACTCTAGACTTATTACAACTTGCTGCTGTCAGCGGTACGCCCAGAGAAGAAATTCCCCACATTCTCCAACAGGGATTTGCCGCTGGTGACGGCTCGAATAGCCTGTGGACTAGCATGGGAGAGTTGCTCGAAAGGTGGCGGGAATGGTGCTTGACGCGGGGGCTGCTGACTTACGGGATTGTGTGCGAACTCTACTGGCGCTATTTGTTGCCAAATGTCACTTACCAGCAGCAGTTGGCTTCTAGATATCAAGCTGTCATCGCCGATGATGTTGACGATTATCCGGCCATCAGCGGTCATTTGTTCGATCGAATGCTCGACACAGGCGCAGCGGGGGCCTTTTCCTACAATCGGGATGGAGGAGTGCGTTTGGGTTTGGGGGCTGACACGGAATACCTCGCCCGACTCGAAAGCCGCTGCGGAAGCGTGGAAAATTTGGACGCAAAAGCCGGTTTATCCTCAGAGATTGGGGATTTAGCCGTAAGTTTGGCAGTGAATTCTGAGGGTTTTTATCCTTTAGGCTTGAGTTTACCAGGCTCGGTTCGATCGCTCGAAACCACTTCTCGGGCGCAACTGCTGCGAGAAACCGCCGAAATTATCGTGGATGCGGTGAAGTCAAAAGCCGTGGAAGCGCAGGAAATCGCCGTAGTTGCTCCTGGGATGGATGCGATCGCCCGTTACAGCTTAACGGAAATTCTCGCCCGAGATGGTATCGCGGCCGAATCCCTCAACGATCAGCGTCCCCTATCGACTACGCCAGAGATTCGAGCTTTGCTGACTTTGCTAGCGTTGGTTTATCCTGGACTAGGCCGTTTAGTCGATCGAGACGCCGTAGCCGAAATGCTAGTAATTTTAGGCAGCCAGAAACACCGGGAATTGCCGGAAACAGCAGAAGATAACCCCACTTTCAATCTAAAATCTAAAATCCAAAATCTAAAATCGATCGACCAAGTGAGAGCAGGTTTAATTGCCGATCACTGTTTTTGTCCCGATCTCGATCGACCTCAACTGCTGGAAATTACAGCCTTTCCCCGGTGGGACAGAGTGGGACACCGAGCAGCTTTGGCCTACGAGCAAATTGTAGAGTGGATCGAACAACAGCGATCGCAACAACAGGAGCGGCTGTTACCCAGTCCCATTGCGCTGATCGATCGAGCGATCCAGAAATTTCTCATCAACGACAGATATCTGCCGTTCGATCGGCTAGCAGCCCTGCGAGAGTTAATGGAAACCGCCGCCCACTACTGGGAAATACACGCGCGAATGCAGCGTGTAGAACCCACAAACGGGGGCGACTCAGAAACGATCGCCAGGTTCATCCAGTTGTTGCGCCAAGGAACCGTCACCGCCAACCCGTTTCCAGTCCGTTCCCAAGGCCCAGAAGCCCAAGCCGTCACCCTCGCCAACATCTTCCAGTACCGCAGCAGCCGCCGCGCCCACAAATGGCACTTTTGGCTGGATGCCGGTTCGCCCCTATGGCTGAGCGGCGGTGCGGCGACTTTGTTTGGTGCACCCTTATTTGTGCGATCGCAATTGGGGCGTCCCTGGGGAACCGAAGACGAAACGGCCGCCGACCAACAGCGACTGCGGCGAATTCTGGTAGATTTGTTAAGTCGTTGTTCCGTGCTTTACCTTTGCCACAGCGAACTAGCCGTCAACGGCCAAGAGCAAACCGGGCCGCTTCTGCCTCTAATTAACAGCTCTGTTTCTTGTGAACAGTCAGTTTAAGACATTGGGCAACAGGCAGGAAAGAAAATTATGAATCAAAGATTTTCATTTTTTCTCTCTTTGGATAGATACTCCGGCTTGACTCGCAGTGTGACTTCTAGATGCGATCGAAATAGGGCGAGATAAAAGTGTACCCAAAACAGGCATCAAAACGTGCAATCATTAATATTTTTAGCTCGAAAGATACCAGAGTTTAAAAATATCTATAGGCCTTGCAATTTTGATTTAGTATGCTATAAATGAGCGAGATTATAAGAAATACCCTGAAAACCCTGCGACAAAAGTCCAGGGATGAAAGGGCATTGCAGGATTTATCCTGCCAGTTAAATATTTACCAATTCTAGTAAAATAAATCAAGGAGGGTAAAAAAAGATGTACGCAGTACAAAGAGACCTGTGGCATTTAACAGGACTCGACAAAACCATTGTCGAGCAACTGTTGAGGTGGTCAAACAATCTGTTTAATGTCGGGACTTACGAAAGTCGGCAACGGTACTTTAAGGACAAAGGTACAATTAAATA
>NZ_JAEQCF010000108.1:16200-18557 GCF_020738625.1 Microcoleus sp. PH2017_09_SFU_O_A | reverse complement strand
GCGTCACAAATACTGCAAAACTGTTCACCGCAATGATGGTTATATGTATGGGTTTTCCACTCTTGTCCGCTAAATCGGCGATTAGAGGCGTACCGATCGATCTTTCCCCAAGTTTCATCATCCCAGAAACCCGGTATCTTCAAAAATACCGGGTTTCTTTTCGCGGAATAGGCAGGAGAACCGAATTTGAGTAAGATGCGTTGAGAATGCTTTAGTTTTATGTTTATGCGAATTTCGATTATTGCTTTTTTGAGTTTGGCGGCGGTGGCTGCTGGGGAATTGGCGGCGCGGGCGATCGATCTGACTGTCGTACCGAGTGAGGTGGAGGTTAGAGAAGGAAGCGCAGAGGCGCAGAGGGAGGAGGATGAGGTAATTGGTGATAACTTAACGTCAAACCCACCGTCTCTCTTGTTTGTAGCCGAGTCTCGATCCCCCCTAACCCCCCTTAATCAGGGGGGGACAAGAGATATTCTCAAAGTCCCCCTTAATCAGGGGGGGACAAGAGATATTCTCAAAGTCCCCCTTAATCAGGGGGGGACAAGAGATATTCTCAAAGTCCCCCTTATTAAGGGGGATTTAGGGGGATCTAGACTCGACTACAAGCGACATTTATTATCGGTTTCAGTCTTAAGTTCTCATCAATCGGATGAGGTGAGTGCAATTGTGCGGGATTTGCCAACATCTGATGAGATTGCTGTTGCTCCTGAAGTTCGATCGCCCTCAGCCCAGGACGATCGCCATAAAGATTTTACATCTCTGTTACCAACTGCGGGGACGATCGCCACCAAAGCCGAAATCCCGGAAGCAGTCAACGGCAACGCGCAACAGCTAGGCGGTACTCTACCAATCAGTCAAGGGAGAAATGTTGAGGGCGTTTACGTTGCAGAGGTGAAAATTCGCTTTGTTAATTCCCGAGGCGAAGCTGTTGATAAAAAAGGGAATCCGATTAAGGGGAGAATTTCGGAAGATTTTATCCGAGGCGAGCTCAAACTTAAGGCGGGGGATAATTACAGCCAGCAAGTTGTACAACTCGATTTACAACAGTTGCAACAGTTGGGATTGTTTGACAAGGTGACGGTTTCTACTGAAGAAGTTGGGACGGATATTAATGTAATTTACAATGTCGAAGAGCGATCGGCTCGTTCTGTTGGGGCGAGTGTCACTTTGAGTGATGATGTTGGTGTGGCTGTTCCTCTTTCCTATGTCGATCGTACATTCGGCACAAACGGCCAGCGGTTGTCGGTGGAAATTCAGCCCAGCCTCCGAGGTGTGGAGTACGATGTGCGGTTTGTCAGCCCTTACGTTGCGGCCGATGACCGTTTGGGATACAGTGTGAGAGCTTTTGGCGATCGCAGAATCTCGGAAATTTTCAACAAGGATATTAATTTGCCCAATGGCGATCGAGTTCGAGAAATTCGGATGGGCGGAAATCTCGCTGTTACGCGGCCTTTGGGCGATTGGCGGGGAACTTTGGGACTGAATTATACCAATATCAGCACGCGCGATCGCAATTTAAATCTTGCCCGCCGGGACGTACTCGGCAATCCTCTCACATTCAGCGGTGCGGGTGTTGACGAATTGTATACTGTTTCTTTTGGCGCTACGCTCGATCGGCGAAACAATCCATTCAACCCAACCAGCGGCTCGATTCTCAGCCTCAGTACAGAACAGTCGATACCTCTCGGACGCGGCAACATTGTGAGCAACCGACTGCTAGCAAATTATATACAATATGTACCAGTAACTTTGCTGGGCATCAGCGAGTCGGAAGCTTTGCCAGAAATGTTGGCTTTTAATCTGCAAGGGGGAACGGTAATTGGAGATTTGCCACCGACGGAAGCGTTTCGCCTGGGCGGCCGCAATTCTGTGCGGGGCTACGACGGCGGGGAAATTGGCAGCGGGCGGAGTTATTTTTTGGCTTCCGGCGAGTATCGGTTTCCGGTTGGTAGGGATGTGGGTGGCGTGATATTTGTTGATTTTGCGTCGGATTTGGGAACGGGTGACAGCGTGTTGGGAAAACCGGCGGTAGTCAGGGATAAACCGGGGACTGGGGCGGGTGTTGGTTTGGGTGTGAGAGTGCGATCGTCCTTGGGATTAATTCGCTTGGATATGGGTGTCAGCGATGACGGGGAAATCAAATTTGTACTCGGTACAAAACAGCGATTTTAAATAGTTGACAGTTGTCAGTTGACAGTTGTCAGTTGGCAGTTGGCAGTTGACAGTTGGCAGTTGGCAGTTGACAGTTGACAACTGAAATTTGTCATATCAAATCCGGTAGCATCGGAATAATATATTTGAATTATATAGTGCGAGCGTCTCGCTCGCGAACCAATCGTTCGCTATGGACGCTCGCACTA
>NZ_JAEQCF010000108.1:0-16189 GCF_020738625.1 Microcoleus sp. PH2017_09_SFU_O_A | reverse complement strand
GGACGCTCGCACTACGGATGCAAAACTGAGATGCTCCCAAACGATATCAGTTGACGATATCTGCTCATTGACACTCTCGGGAGCATCTCATTTTTGCAAAAAACATTTCTTTCTACAGTGCTGTCCCCGCTCGCTTGGTTCTATAAGCAAGCGAGCGGGGACAGCACTATTTTAAAAGCAAAACTGAGAAGCGACCAAAATTAAAGACACAACAATGTTGTGTCCCTACGGTGTTTTAGGCAATTGAGAATTGCTATATTTAGGCTCGTAACTGCTTAACGCTTTGGTTTCTTGATATCCATCAGTTTCGGTTTCACCGCCGGAGTGCGCGGGTAAAACTTAAACTTATTGAGCGCCGCACTTGCCGATTTGGCCACACCGCTATCTGTATCTCGCAAAGCTCTTTGCAAGAGCGGAATCACTTTTTCAGACTTAATCATTGCTAGTGCTTCCACAGCAGCTTCGCGCACTTCCGGGTTGAAATCTTGAGCTAATTTACCCAAGGTTTCTATGGCTCGCTGACCGTCGGTTCTCAAAGCATTAGCCGCACCCATTTTACCTAAAGCAGACGCTGCAAATTTGCGAGTTTCTGTGTCCTGACTTTGAACGCATCCCATCAACTGCGCCACCGATGAGTAGTTTGGTGTTTGTCTGGGAGATTCAAGCGTTTGTCTGATTTCGAGTTGTTCTAAATCAATTGATTGTGGTTCGGAAAATTCTGTGTAATTTAACTCTTGTTCAACTTCAGGTTGATTGAACTCAGGTTGATTGAACTCAGGTTGATTGAACTCACTTGATGGTTCTTCTTGCCAAACTTCTTGTTGTGGTAAATCCGATGTAAATTCTGTTGGATTTAACTGACTGAACTGTTGCTCCGGGATTTCTTGTTGTTGTACATTACTCTCGTATTGCTCTTGCAAAGACCTGATAGTAGCTTGCATCTGAGCTTCGCGAGCTTGAAACTGCTCGTGAGCGGCTTGCAACTGACTTTCGTATTGCTGTTGCAAAGCCTCCGTCGTTGATTGTATGTCAACTTCGCTGTTCCCATATTGCGAGGCAGCTTGTCTCAATTGAATTTCGTGTTGTTTTTGCAGGTTTTGAAAATGTTCATCCATCTGAGCTTGATAACTGTCATGCAATTCGTCAGAAAGTGTGAGTATATGACGTTCGTGTTCGGCTTGCAAAGATTGTATATTTTCCTGAAGCCTAGCATTGTGAGCGGCCTCTAATTCCTGGGTGAATTGTCGCATCTGCTGCTCGTGGGCGCCTGCAACTTGTTGGAGCCGATCGCGTTCTGCTAAAACTTGTTGGAGTCGATTTTCGTATTGAGCCGCAACTTGTTGAATCTGATTTTCGTATTGAGTTGTAACTTGTCTGAGTAAATTTTCGTGTTCAACAGTAGCGCTTCTAAACCGATCTTCTCCTTCTCCGTGTGGAGATTCGGTAGTTTGCTGCATTCGAGATATCTGAGCTAGTTCTATATCCTGAGCTATTCTGCGAGTTTGCAGCAAGTGTTCTTGCTTTTGCTTGTGCAACCGCTTTTCCACTAACCAGTAAGCCGCTGCTATCCCCGCCAAAAAACCTACGATCGCTCCTATGATTTCCACAACTGAGCTCCTCCGGACAATATAGTGATGCTGGACTTTTTACAATTTAACCATACAGCCGGGAAGTCCCGCGCTCTACCTGTACAATCCGTGAGCGTCGGGCTCAAAGGCGAGCGAGTTGACGATTACAGCCGAGCCGCACAACGCGCAGCGTTTGAGGTTTGAGGCTTGATGAGAAAACGAGCCAACTTATTGACAACCGCAAAATCCTTGTGTTAATTTTTTACCAGAAATGCCGATAGCCGATAAATGCCGAAAGCTTACAAGTTCCGAATCTACCCAGCGCCCACCAGCAACAGTATTTTGCTGGTGATGAGAGGTTGTTGTCGATGGTTTTGGAACTATAGTTTGAATAAGAGCCAAGTAACCTATAAGGAAACTGGTAAGGGATTGAGCAGATTGGCTATTCAAGGTATGCTACCAGCGCTCAAGAAGGAATACCCTTGGTTGAAAGATGGGGCATACTCACAAAGCTTGCAAGTAGTAGCACTGAATCTATCAACTGCTTACAAAAACTTCTTTGAGAAACGTGGTGGGTTTCCTAGCTTCAAATCCAAGCACAACAGGCAATCTGTCAGCTATCCCCAGAATGTGAAAATTCTGGAGAGCACTATAAAATTTCCGATTATTGGTGAAGTCAAAGCCAAGATTCATCGCCAGTATGATGGCACGATCAAAACTGTAACGGTATCCCAAAATCGAGATGGTTCGTATTTTGCATCGGTACTTGTTGATGATAAAATTGGCACTCCAGATGCTAATATCGAAGGAAAAGCAATTGGCTTAGATGTTGGGCTAACTGATTTCTTGGTCACGTCTGACGGCTCTAAGTACAAGCATCCTAGAGCAACCGCTAAACATCGTAAAAATCTGAAGCGCAAGCAACAGAAGCTAAACCGAAAAGTCAAAGGCAGTAACCGACGGAATAAAGCCCGGAAGTTAGTAGCCAAGGTGAATTCTAAAATCAAAAGAGTGCGTGAGGATTTTCTGCACAAGCTATCCCGCAAGATAGTCAACGAAAACCAAGTAATTGTAGTAGAAGATCTAAATATCAAAGGAATGGTAAGAAACCATTGCCTAGCCAAAGCTATCTATGATGCTGGCTGGGGAATGTTTGGAACAATGCTTAAGTATAAAGCCGAGGCAGAAGGCAAGGTCTATTTAGAGATTGACCGATTCTTTCCTAGCTCCAAAACTTGTAACCATTGCTTGTTCAAAGTTTCTAAAATGAATTTGAAAATACGCCAATGGAAATGTCCTAAGTGTGATTCTGTGAATGATAGAGATATCAACGCAGCGCTAAACATTAGAGACGAAGGCTTGCGGTTTTTGGCGTTGGGAATCAGCGCTACTGCCAGTGGACGCAATGTAAGTCAACCCGGAAGAATCTCGGTTCTTTCGGATGCTGTTGCGGTGGAAGCTGGAAGCCCACTCTCTACCGCAAGGTGAGAGTTGGGTAATTCACCCATATAGCCTCTTGTAACCGCCCAAGAGCAGCAGCCAGACTGTCACTCCCAGCCAGTGAATCACCACCGCAGGCCAGATGGAACCGATGAGCAGGTATGCGATGGAGCACGCTACTCCCAAAACAGCGGCGAGTAGCAAAAACACGGGATTCTTGACATACCTCCTCGTCCTGAAGGAGCGAGGATTCCTTGACGCTTCACAGCAATGTGCTACCGAAGTAGTCTTACCCTCGCTCTGCGTCCGTTTAGAGTCTCCCAATGCCCTGTGGCGACTATGTTTCATTGTACTCAAGCCTAAAGCTTATTGTCTTCAGGGATGTAGTTAAACATTGCCCCTCGGAACTGTCTAGGTACGCTCTCATCGTAGCTATTTCAACGTGTCTTGAGCCTGTAGACTTCTCTATTTTAGCACAAAGCCGTCCTAAAAGGACGGGGTTTTAAACCCATTTTTCTGATAAAGGTCGATCGACCGATCGGATAAAAAGTCAGCGCGTTGAGCGGGTGGTAAGCTACAAACAGCACCAAACTGGAGCATCCCCAAAACCACAGCATTAGCCCAGAAGCATTCTCAAAAGCGTGCGGGAGCATTAACACGCGGAAAAAAACTTCCTCAGTCAGCCCCGGAGTTAACAAACAGCCCGCGAGCACTCCCGCAATTATCGGCCCGGAGGTTTGCACGTCTACTTTCAGAAATCCCGACCAAAAACCGATGGGAAGTGCGATCGCGCTATAAACTAGCACCAGCAGAGCTACAACCAGCCAATCGGTGAAATCGGGAATAGTTGAAAAAGCGTGGGTGAGGCGGCGTGCTAGCAAGTCGAAGGGAAGAAGCGAGAATAAAGAGAGAAAAGGAAGCATCTCAGTTTTTGCTTTTATAGTGCGAGCGTCCCCGCTCGCTTGGTTCTATCAACAAGCGAGCGGGGACAGCACTCAAACACAAAAAATGCTTTTTACAACAATGAGATACTACCGTTTATTTTAAAGCTTTTAATCGATCGAATAACTGAGCAACTTTGGTCAAATCTTTATCTCCCGGCGCTATTTCTACGCCGCTCGAAAGGTCAACACCGCTGAAGTTATTGCCGATCGCGCGATCGATCGCATTTAAAATATTATCCGGTGTTAAGCCGCCCGCCAGCAGCCAAGGACAAGCTGGTTTAAACTCTGCTAACATCATCCAATCTATAGTTTTGCCAGTACCGCCAAGTTGAGCCGGATGGTAAGCATCCAACAGTAAAGTATCGACACGCAGGGCGTAAATTGCAGCGGTGGCTAACGTTTCATGACTCTTAACTCTCAAAGCTTTGATAATTTCAATTCCCGGCAAAAACTCGCGCAGCCGATCGCAATATTCCGCTGTTTCATCTCCGTGCAGTTGCACCCCACTTAAATTTGACTCTGCCGTTACTTGACAGATATTTTCTATTGTGGTATTTGCAAACACGCCAATGCGATCGACATTTTCCGGCAACTGTTCGACAATCAGGCGAATGGTTTCGGGGCTGACATAGCGCGGGGAAGCGGGTACGCAGATAAACCCCAAAGCTTGGGCTCCCAAACGGGCGATCGCCATTCCCTGGTCTAATTTAGTGATTCCGCAAATTTTTACCCGCACTCTTTTTCCTCTGTGCTGAATTTGTATCAAAATATAAACGAATTGTTAACTATTAAAACAAATCTTAGTTTAATGCAAAATACTTTTTATAATTTTCTAAATCAATTAATCTGTGAAATCCGGAGCATATAAACATGATTAACTCATCTTTGCTGTTAGCCGTACCATCTGCCACTGCCTTAACGGTGGAGTGGACACCAATGGTAGGACTGACAATGATTATATGCAACTTGCTGGCGATCGCGATCGGCTACTACGGCATCAACAAACAAAACCGAGGCAAGGGCCCAGCTTTACCCGTTGCAGTCCCTGGAATGTTCAAAGGCTTCGGCATCCCAGAATTGCTGGCCACAACCAGCTTGGGCCACTTGCTCGGGGCAGGAGTAATCTTGGGCTTGGGTAACGCCGGAGTGCTTTAAAAATCACGGTTTGGGAAAGGCAAGGGTTTGAAAAGATATAATAGAAATTCATTCTTCCTCTCCTTTCCCAGGAAACTTTCATGCAGACAGGTTGGCGAATCGGCTCTTTATTTGGCATCCCGCTACTCATAGATTATTCGTGGTTTATAATTTTAGCCCTAGCAACCCGCGAATATGCCAGCAGTTACCGATTGTGGGGATCTGCGCTCTCCTGGAGTGCCGGGTTCGCAATAGCTTTGCTACTATTTGCTTCCGTGCTGTTGCACGAATTAGGGCACAGCTTGGCGTCGATGTCGCAAGGCATTAAAGTTAATTCTATTACTCTATTCTTATTTGGCGGAGTAGCTTCGATCGACTCTGAATCAAAAACTCCGGGTCAAGCTTTTCAAGTAGCTATTGCTGGCCCTCTCGTCAGCTTTGCGCTGTTTTTAATCCTCGGTTTGGGTTCTCAAGTTTTCCCCCAGACAAGTTTGCTATCAATTATAACAGAAAAAGTAGCAGTAATCAATCTAGTTTTGGGATTATTTAACTTGATTCCCGGGCTGCCTTTGGACGGAGGACAAGTTTTAAAAGCAGCAATTTGGAAAATCACTGGTTCTCGATTTGCCGGCGTGCGTTGGGCTGCAAAAACAGGACAAGTTTTGGGTTGGTTGGCTGTTGCTTTCGGTGTCAGTTTATGTTTGTTAGCACGCCAGTACGGCGGTTTGTGGATGGCGCTGATCGGCTCTTTTGCGATTCGGAATGCTAGTAGCTACAGTCGCTTTACTTCGTTGCAAGAAGCGCTGCTCAAAACTAAGGCCGCCGATGCAATGAGCCGCGAGTTTCGAGTTGTCGATGCAAATTTGAGTTTGCGAGAATTTGCCGATCGCTATTTGCTAGAAGTCAATCCCTTTCCATTTTACATCGCTGCGACCAACGGGCGGGATTTGGGCTTAGTGTCGATCGACGATATCCGCTGCACAGAGCGCAGTCAGTGGCAAATTCAGACTTTGCACAACATTTTGCAACCCCTGGAAAAAACCCCCACAGTCTCCGAAAAAGCATCCATTGCAGAAGTAATTAACAGCATGGAAGCCCGCCAACTCCCGCGAATCCTCGTCCTTTCGTCCATTGGTGCAGTCGTAGGGACGATCGATCGGGGCGACGTGATGAAAGTTATGGCAAAATACCTCAAACCCAAGATTTCCGAAGCTGATATCAAGCACAGCAAAGAAGAAAACAGTTATCCCCTGGGATTGCAGTTAAGTGCGATCGCTAAAACCGTACAAGAAAATTAATTTAAAATGGGGCATCAATAATCCAGATTAGTCACAATTTCAGGTTTCATTCAGTTGACAGTTGACAGTTGACAGTTGACAGCTTGATAGCTTGATAGCTTGATAGCTTGATAGCGACATCTACCTAGAAGGAAGAGAATTGGAATAATGAATAGTCTTCTTTTTTTAAAGTTATCCCGATGGGGGGAGAGGCTTTAAACCAATTATTTCTGCTAAATAGGCGTGCATAAATAAACTCAACCTAAAAAGCTAATTTCCTTGCTGTCAGGAACTTATGACCCACGGTATTGTTCTGTTAATTATGACCGCCTACATAGCACATTTTTTTGTCCAAGATGGTTAAAACAAAAATTCTTATGCCCAATCTTTTTAAGATATTTCATCAATTGGGAGAGAAACGTTGTAGTTGGAAAAAGTTAAGTTTTTCCTTACCCTTCGCTGATTTACAACCTCTTGCCGTCACCTGCATTGTCGTGACAGGAACTCTCTTAGGAGTGCGACATTTAGGTTGGTTGCAGCCCTTGGAATTGAAGGCTTTTGACTTGATGGTACAGTTGCGCCCCGATGCAGGCCCTGACCCGAGGTTGCTAGTAGTGACAGTCACAGAACTGGACATTCATACTTTTAAGAAATGGCCAATCTCTGATGGAGTTTTAGCGAAGGCGATCGCCTCCATAGCGCGTCTCGAACCCGTCGCTATTGGTCTGGATATAATCCGCGATATCCCCTACGAACCAGGAAACGCAGAATTGGCAGCTCAATTCACAAACCCCAAACTCATCCCGATTACTTTCATCGGCAAGTCAGAGTACGATCGCGCTCTACCACCTCCCAACATACCCAAAGCACGGATAGGATTTAACGATTTAGTAATCGATCCAGACGGCATAATTCGCCGGAGCTTGATCTTTCGTTCCAACGGACAATCCACTCTCAGCTCATTTGCGCTCCGGCTGGCTTTCAAATATATTGACAGTAAAAAAATTCCTTCAACACTCACAAAAGATCAAGAAATAAAAGCAGGAAACACAGTCTTTTCGCGACTGCGATCGGACTCAGGAGGTTATCAGACAATTGACACTGGAGGCTATCAAATCTTGCTCAATTATCGCTCTCCTGAAAATACGGCAAAAACCGTGACACTCACTCAAGTTTTGGAGGGAAAACTAGACCCCGAATTGGTGAAGGGTAAAATAGTGATAATCGGGGTTACAGCCCCAACTACAAAAGATGTCTTTTCTACCCCTTACAGCGCCACTGCCAGCGACAACCGCATGATGCCTGGAGTCTTTATTCATGCAGCGGCAACTAGCCAAATTATTAACGCAGCTTTAGATGGCAAAAATCTATTTTGGTTTTGGGATGAATGGCAAGAAATGCTCTGGATAGCTGTTTGGGGAGCAGTTGGCGGCTGTTTAGCTTGGCGGCTAGAAAATACGATCAATTTCATAGTCAGCGCGATCGCGCTTGGCTGCATATTATGGGGATTCACATTTTTTCTATTCACTCAACAGGGGTGGATATCACTGGCCTCACCGACACTAGCATTTTTGATCGCCCCAGCAGTTATCATCACATACAAGTACCAGCAGTCAAAGCAGCAGCAAGAAATTGTGATGAAATTATTAGGACAGCAAACCTCACCGGCGATCGCCAATGCCCTGTGGAAAGAGCGCGTCCATCTCCTCCAGTCGGGCCTATTGCCGGGGCAAAGACTAACTGCTACAATGATCCTGACAGACTTACAGGGCTTTAGCACTATTTCCGAAAAATTATCCCCAGAAGTAGTAATGCCTTGGTTAAATGAATATTTATCAGCAATGGCCGAGGAAGTGCAAAAACATCATGGGGTGATTAATAAATTTACTGGAGATGGAATGCTGGCTGTATTTGGTGTTCCTATCCCCCGCACAACTCCCGAAGAAATTGCCGAAGATGCTCGCCTTGCGGTATCTTGCGCCCTAGCTATAAGTGCGTGCTTACCAGCCCTGAATCAAAGTTGGATCGATCGCGGTTTGCCGTCGGCAAAAATGCGAGTCGGAATTTTTACAGGGCCGATAATGGTGGGCAGTTTGGGAGGCAAAACCCGTTTAGAATATGGAGTAATCGGCGATAGTGTCAATATCGCTTCTCGCCTGGAAAGCTGTGAAAAAGATCGGCAAGAGGACACCTGCCGCATTTTAATTGCCGAAGAAACCTTAGTGCATATTCAAGGAAAATTTGAGGTAGAATCTTGGGGAGCTTTACCTTTAAAAGGCAGGGAGCAAAAAGTTAATGTCTATCGCGTCTTGGGAGGAGAAAGATCGTCCAAGTAAAAATAGACAACATATCTTACAAACATCATGCAAATCCTAGAAAAAAAATGACTAAATTTACACTAAAATCCCTCGTCTTTAGTTCCATATTGTTGATAGGAGCATTTAATGCTTGCCAATTTGCAAGTGTGGGACAGCCAACGCCAGATAATGTGGGCCAGCCGCGCAATACTGTACCGGGAGGGCCGCGCTTCGCTCAGCCCCGTGAAGATATGGAGCAATCGCCCCCTCGATCGCCCAGATCGACGACGCGCGGTAACTGTCGCAACAGCGAGCTAAATGCAATAAATCTCACAGGCTTAGTCCCTCAAAATAAAATCTCACGAACTGTTTCCGAATATCCAACATTCTTTTTCTACTTGCCTCCAACAAGGGCGGAATCAGCCGAATTTATCCTACTAGATCCAAGCGGCAAGCAGATTTATAAACAGACTCTCAAAGTTGCCAATTTATCAGGAGTAATCGGCGTTAGTATCCCCGCTAACAAGAATGTGCCTCCCTTGGAAGTAGGCAAAAAATACACTTGGAATTTTACAGTGATTTGCGAGGCTGAAGAGAGATCTGCCGATCTGCTCGAAATTGGTACTATACGGCGAGTTGATCTCAGTGCAGATATCCGCAGTGAATTAGAAAAGGCAGATCCGCGGCGGAAAACAGCTATTTATGCTGAAAATGGGATTTGGCAAGATGCTCTCAGCAATTTAGCTGCTGCTCGTCGCGATCGCCCTTCGGATACAATGCTGGATGCTGATTGGGAAAGCTTGCTAGATGCAGTGAAATTGACCAAAATTGCCAAACAGCCGATCGTCCAAGTGCAAACTGAGCCAAAACCATAAGCTCTACAGCATTTAAATTTAACTTTTTGGGTGTTGCCAAGAGCGCCCACCCCACAAGCATGATACCAAAAATCTTTTGTGGAACGGCCATCTTGGCTGTTCCCAAAAGATGAGGTACGTTGTTGGGCTTCAGCCCTCTTAGTAACAGTATTCGTAGGGTGCGTCGCCACCAACAATCCCTCAAAAAAATCGACAATTTCACGGCATCGACCTGTAGGAGATTACAGATTAAATTCTATAGAATTCTTTCAGCTATCAACAAATAGATTTTTTTTGAGTCAATTCCCAAATATCCTCCCATTCCTCCTCCGAAAGCGGCCGCACCTCCAAATCAATATCAAAACAGCGACAAGCCGCCGCACTCAAAGCATCAATTACAGTTGCAATCAAATCATCTCTCCCTTCAGATAGAGGTAATTTCACAGGAATTAATTCCTCCCCAAAAACCTGAGAAAACAAACCAATATCCGGCTGCAAACGCATCGAACCATGCTGCAAAATAGCATCACCACGGCGCAATTGCGCGCTACCAATTAACTTGCAGCCATCAACCGTCACCAAATCCGCACCCGTCGCCGTACCAAAACAATTGGGATTGTGAATGTAACCGCGCCCAGCTTCCCCGTAGTGCAAATCCACACCGATCGCCCGCCAACCTTCAATCAAAAACTCGCATATAGTGTGATAAGCTTTCAAGCGGCTGCTCTCAAATCCCGACGCCACAACTGCATAAGTCAAATCCCCTTGGTGGAGCACAGCGCGCCCACCGCTAGGGCGTCTCACCAACTCCAGAGGCTGTCCCTCCCAAGATAGCTGCTGCCAAAATTCCGGCCAGCGCTGCTGGTGGTAGCCCAAGGAAATCGCCGTCGGTGCCCAGGTGTAAAATCGCAGAGTTGGCGGATTTTTCCCCGCTAGATGCTTTTCTAGCAGCCATTTGTCGATCGCCATCTGCACCCTACCAGACGCGGACAGCAGCGGAATTAAACGCCATACAGAATTAGCCATCAGTCCCCATTCCTGAGTTTATACTCAATAAGTTCGCAGGATGTTTTAAAATTAGAAACAGTTTTTTGTGCCTGTCTTTTAATTTGGTGCAAGTTTAACGCCCGCCCGTGCTTTAAAAATAATCAGGAAAAATCATCGTACAACCATGAGCAACAGTGTAATTGTCATTAACGACGAAAAATTTGAAACAGAAGTCCTGAAAGCAGAGCAACCAGTGCTTGCCTATTTTTGGGCATCTTGGTGCGGGCCTTGCAAACTCATCGCGCCCTCGATCGACTGGATGGCTGCCAACTACAGCGACCTAAAAGTGGTTAAAATGGAAATTGACCCCAATCCTAATACTGTCAAGCAGTATAAAGTAGAAGGAGTCCCAGCACTCAGACTATTTAAAAATGGCGAAGTAGTCCTTTCCCACGAAGGAGCTATTACCAAACAAACATTGCTCGGTTTGCTAGAAGGTCACTTATAAAATTTTGAAATGATTCGGGAGTTTCCAACTCCCCACCCACAACTAGATCCATCCCCAATAAATTTTCAACATCTCTCCTTTCTCTTCAATCTCTCTCTTCCTCTGCGCCCTCTGCGCTCTCTGCGGTTAAAAAAAAATGTCTGAAAAACATCAAAAATAATCAGTTTTTAGCAATTTTAAATGATTGATTAATATCAAGAAAAATACAAAAAATATGCAATTTGCCAAACGTTTACAACCCCTAAAATTTAATGTATTTGCCGATATGGATCGGGCAAAAGCTCTAGCAAGAGCCGCCGGACAAAATGCGATCGACTTGTCTCTGGGTTCTTCCGATTTGCCTGCGGCTGCTCACATTACAGATGCGATCGCCAATTCCCTATCAGATCCTAGCACCCACGGCTATTTACTGTTTAACGGAACCCGCTCTTTCCGGGAAGCAGCAGCTTCCTGGTACGAGCAAAAATTTGGGATTTCAGTCGATCCAGAAACAGAAGTGCTGCCGTTAATTGGTTCCCAAGAAGGCACCGCGCATATGCCTTTAGCTGTGCTCAACCCCGGAGATTTTGCTTTGCTGCTAGATCCGGGCTATCCTTCCCACGCGGGAGGTGTGTATTTGGCGGGCGGTCAAATTTACCCGATGCCCCTACTAGCAGAAAATCAGTTTTTGCCTGTTTTTGAAGATATTCCGATGCCCGTCTTGGCTCAGTCGAAGATGATGGTTTTGAGCTATCCTCACAATCCTACAACTGCGATCGCCCCGCTGGCATTTTTTGAGAAAGCAGTGAATTTTTGTCGCCAACACGAGCTCGTTTTAGTTCACGATTTCCCCTATGTGGATTTGGTGTTTGACGATTCCGTAGGGGCGGTGGATGGTGCGCGCCCGCCCTCCGATATCCAGGAATTTCGTAAATTGATGGCGCCGTCGATTTTTCAAGCCGATCGAGATAAGAGTGTGGCGATCGAGTTTTTCACGCTATCAAAATCCTACAATATGGGAGGCTTTCGAGTTGGATATGCGATCGGCAATCCCGAACTAATTACAGCCCTGCGACAAGTAAAAGCCGCCGTAGACTTCAACCAATATCTAGGGATTTTGAACGGAGCCAGCGCGGCATTAACGGGCCCCCAAGATAGCGTCACCACCAGCGTCGAAACCTTCAGAAAACGCCGGGATACCTTTGTAAATGCGCTAAGGGCGATCGGCTGGGAAGTGCCCGTACCCCCCGCCACCATGTACGTTTGGGCGAAACTACCAGCACCTTGGGCGTCGGATTCGGTGAAATTTTGCACTCAGCTAGTACAGAGTACAGGAGTCGCAGCATCCCCCGGCGCCGGTTTCGGGAAATCAGGAGAAGGCTACGTGCGATTTGCCTTAGTTGAGTCACCTGAAATTTTGGAAGCAGCGGTTAGAAAAATTGCGGAATTTCTCAATTAATTGCTCAGTTAAAAAGATTGTATTCATGCACTCTCCTCTCTTGAAATTATCTGCGTTTATCTGCGTTTATCTACCTATATCTGCGGTTAATTTATCAATCCAAGATTTATTAAATCATCTCGTGCCGGCTCAATTAACCGCAGTAAGATTCGTTCGTAGTGCGGACTTCAGTCCGCAGCCTGAGTATAAGTAGATGAAACTAACGAAAAATTACCAGAAAGAATTGGTTGAAAGCAAGAAAGCGAGTGAGGAAGAAATTAAAATCAGACTATTCATTACTCCAATCCTCTTCCTTCTAGGTAGAGGTCGCTCTCAAACTGTCAACTGTCAACTGTCAACTGTCAACTGTTGAACAATTCTTAAAAGTAGCCCTACTTATGAGAATTGGTATAAGCTGAAACTGCTAGAACTTAGGCACACCTAATCAGAAACCGGGTTTTTCACAAAAAAACTTCGTTACAGCCAATCAAAACCCTAAAAACCCGGTTTCCAGCAGTCGGAATGCGTAAGTATTCTCTCGTTATCTCTACCTAACGGAATAGATATTTACCAGTAATATCTGTCACAATTTATGTTGAAATATTAACGCGAGACATCTTGGGAATTGCCAGTTCCGCTCACCCACTCTAAAAATCCTTGAAATGAACTCTGTCGGGGTAGCGATTGTTCTGTAGCTGCGATCGCACATCCCAAAAATACCACGCTTCCCAAAATTGCCAGTAACGGAAAATGCTTGCCCAGCCCAAAGTCCCGCTGAAGGCGAGCTAACGGCCTGCTCTCGCGCCTGAGCATCTTTCCCACCGTCAGTTGTTTGAGACTAAAAGGATCGCGGACAAAATGGCCGCTCCAGCTAATTACCATATGAGAATGGCAGTGGGGACAGGTGAATAGTCCGCTGACCATTCCGACTGGGCCCACGACGCTGGAACGGTTGCAAATCGGGCAAGTGACAGAATGAGTGTTATAGGTGGGAGCGTTCATAACTGCTTTTCTTGAGTAAAAAACCAACAACCAATTGAGAGCCTGCGTTAACGCCTAGGGCATATACCTTCATAGGCACTTTATCCTTAATTCCTAGTTTACAGCGGCGATCGGGTCGATCGGAGCTCACTGCTTGGGAAAACTTTCAAATTGCCAATCTCGTAACGAGTGCAAATCGGGAACACAGGTGAGATTGTATTGCAGCGGAGTAACGGTAATTTTATTGTCGCGAATAGCTTGTACGTCTGTAGGAATATCATGCCAAACTGCCGATTCGGAGGTTTCTTCCACATCTTCTAACAATTCCCCAGCCAGCCAATAATAAGTTTTGCCGCGCGGATCGGTGCGCTTTTGAAATATGTCGAAATAGCGGCGAATGCCTTGACGGGCGATCGCAACTCCGGTAATTTCTGCTTGTGAGACTGCTGGTATGTTGACATTCAACAGTGTCGGTTTTGGCATTGGCTGTTTTTCCAACTGTCGTAGCAAGGTGACAGCGAAATCCACCGCCGGCCCAAATTCCTGCGAAGTATAGCTGGCGAGGCTGAAAGCAATGCTGGGAATGCCTTCCATAATTCCTTCCATCGCAGCCGAAACCGTCCCCGAACAGATGATGTCCGTGCCTAAATTCGGCCCGTGGTTGACGCCAGCAAGGACAAAATCGGGCGGTTTGTCAAGTAAAGCCCACAAAGCTAGTTTAACGCAGTCGGCGGGAGTACCCGAACAAGCCCAAGCTTTGACGGCGGGGTCAAAAACAGATTCGACAATTTCGGCGCGGATGGGTTGGTGCAGTGTAAGGCCGTGTCCGGTAGCGGAGCGCTCTCTGTCGGGACAAACTACGCTCACAGAGTGGCCTGCGGTGGCGAGAGCGTTGGCGAGGCTGCGGATGCCTTGTGCAAAGATGCCGTCGTCGTTGCTAATTAAAAGTTTCATTGAAATTTTTAGAGGCCTGAGAATAATCTTAAACTAGATTCAAGTAGGGCGATCGGTTTTACTTGCAATTATCTATTACCTATTACGCATTAAGCAGCCACCGGGTGCATCTCAGTTTTGCTTTTAACAGTGCTGTCCCCGCTCGCTTGGTTCTATAAGCAAGCGAGCGGGGACAGCACTGTTGTAAAAAGAAATGTTTTTTGCAAACAAAAATGAGATGCTCCCCAGCGATCAATCTAAAATCTACAAGTCAGCCACACCAAAATTGCGCTAAACTCAGCTTGGCCCAAAATCGCCATCAATCTAAAATCTAAAACCTAAAATCTAAAATCAAAATGACTGTCCAGCTCAGCGACATTGAAACTCAACTAGAAACCCTGGGCCAAGAGTCCAAAAGTGCGATCGCAACTGCGAATACCCTCGAACAACTCGAACAGTTGCGCGTCGGCTACCTAGGCAAAAAAGGCCAACTCTCTCAAATTTTAGGCATGATGGGGAAACTGTCAGCCGATCAGCGGCCAAAAGTAGGCGCGATCGCCAATACTGTAAAAGAAGCCCTACAAGCCGACTTAGAAGACAAGCGCGCCGCCCTCCAAAACGCCCAAATTGAAGCCAAATTAGCCTCAGAAACCCTCGATGTCACCATGCCGGGGATTTTTCGCCCCCAAGGCAGAATTCACCCCTTAAACGCCGTCATAGACCGCGCTCTCGATATCTTTGTCGGCCTGGGCTATACCGTCGCCAACGGCCCGGAAATGGAAACAGATTATTACAACTTCGAGGCGCTGAACACTCCGCCCGATCACCCGGCGCGGGATATGCAAGATACATTTTACCTGCCCGGTGGCGACTTGCTGCGGACTCAAACATCCTCGGTGCAAATTCGCTACATGGAACAGCACAAACCGCCGATTCGGATTGTCTCACCCGGCCGCGTTTACCGCCGCGATACTGTTGATGCTACTCACGCGGCAGTATTCCACCAAATTGAACTTTTAGCTATTGGTGAAAATCTGACATTTACTGACTTGAAAGGCACAATTAAAGAGTTTTTGCGACAAATGTTCGGGCAAGATTTGCCGATTCGTTTCCGCACGAGTTACTTTCCGTTTACAGAACCTTCTGCTGAAGTTGATTTGCAGTGGAACGGCAAATGGCTGGAAGTTTTGGGCTGCGGTGTAGTAGATCCTAATGTTCTTAAAGGAGTCGGTTTAGATCCAGAAAAGTATACTGGATTTGCAGCCGGTTTTGGGGTGGAGCGGTTCGCTATGGTACTTTATGAAATTGATGACATTCGCCGGGTTTATGCTAGCGATTTACGATTTTTGCGGCAGTTTTAAGTAGTGGCTTGAGGTCGGTTTTACTCTGAAGGTACGTTGTTGCGCTTCAGCGCTCTTTAGCTAATATTAGAAAGAGCGCTGAAGCGCAACAACGTACCTAATTTGTCTGACGACAATAAAACCGCCCTGGGTTTTACTCTGACTGTAGGGGTTTTGGTTAATGTAGATCGATGTTTTGAGTTTCGATCGACCTGACAAGGCGAAAAAACCTAATATCCTGTCCGAAGAGAGCGAGCGCGGTCATCTTGGTTTGTAGTGAGGACTAAAGTCCTCGGGAAAAGAAGGACTAAAGTCCTCACTACAAACCTACTGAGTATGATTTATTTTCTACTTGCTAAAAGCACCTTTGATACTGTCAACAGCGCGCTCCACAGCATTCTTTGTGTTATCGGCTCTCCTGACTTTATGGTGTATAATGTAACAAACAATACATTTACTGTCATGGACTTTTATTTAGACTATCTATTAGACTTGCCTGGAGTCAAGAT
>NZ_JAEQCF010000107.1:0-16659 GCF_020738625.1 Microcoleus sp. PH2017_09_SFU_O_A | reverse complement strand
CTAAATCAAAGTTTGGGTAGTGACATCATTACTGATTTCCGCAAGGGCGAGGATTTAATTGGGTTGGCTCCCGGTTTGAGTTTCAATCAACTCAGCATTACATCTAGCAACAATCAAGCCTTGATTAGCGTCACAGGTAGCAATCAGTTGTTAGCGAAGCTTAACGGTGTTGCTGCGAATGCTCTCACCGCTACCGATTTTATCACTCTGTAGTTACCTCTTTTGTGCAGCAGTGCGATCGACAGTTAAAACCCCTGACAGTTGACAGTTAATAGTCTAAGATATTGTAGGGTGCGTCAGCGATTAGCCTAATTTTTAGGTAGTCCGCCATCCGTGCCTGACGCACCCTACTACTACTTTATTCCTTCGATTGCCAGGACTAAAGTCCTCACTACAAACTCATTCTATCGACAATGATATGAATTGTTAATTGTCAATTTTTCAATATTAAAAAATAAAAATAATTTGCAGATCCACTTCTGAATTTTCCCGAATTATTTCAATGCGATCGATAAACTCTCGAAAATAAAACCTGCGTTCCGATTCCGACAAATCCAGCCAAAATTGGGGAAGAGAAACAGTTTGAGCAGTTTCTCGCAAATTTACGGGGGGCATTTTCGCTAATTTACTTTGCAGTTCTGCAACTTCTGTGCGGATTTTATACGATCGCAAATCTGCCGTTTCTGCGTCCAAAATGCCGCTTTCAATCAGGGCGGGAAGTTGTTCTATAATTTTTTGTTTAGATGCGATCGCCCCGGCAATTCCGGCTTTGATTCCTTGGATGTCCGGCATTTGCAACTGGGCGATCGCATCGGGCAAATCGCGACAAATCCCTGCTATGGTTAATTGCAACACTTCTTCGTAGGAAATGCCGCTGCATTTAGGCTGTTGGGAACAGTTAATCGGTCGCAAATAAAGGTATTCTTTGTCTTTGCGGTAGGCTGTGACTTTCGCAACTGTCATGGACGATTTGCACTCGGCGCAAATTGCTAAACCTGCGAGGGAACGCGGGGCGCTGGCGCTGCGGGGAGCAAGGCGACTGTTACGCCGCAGCAATCTGTCTACTTGGGCGGCTTCTTCTCTGGAAATAATCGGGATGTGGGTGTTAGAAATTACTTGGCCGTTTTGATATTCTAAATCGCCTCGGTAGGCGGGATTTGTCAGCCAGCGGCGGCCTGTGCTGACGGAGATTTTTTTGTTGTATTTCTTTGCTAAATGGCGCACGGAACCGCGCAGGGAACCGTAGATGAGAAAGTGTTCAAAAAAGTCTTTGACGGCGGGGGAGGCGGTTTTGTCGATCGCATATTTGTCTTTGCCGCGCCGATAGCCGTAGGGGGCTTTTCCGGGTGGGGGAAGGGATTTGATGCGGTTGCGGGCGTGTCCTTTGCGAATGCTGCGGCTGTGTTGGCTGCGCTGGAGTTCGGCGAGGAGTTTGAGCAAATTAACTCTATTTTCTGTTTGTTTTTCGTCTGTGACAATTAGTTGGATGCCGAGGTTTTCTAGTTGTTCGAGGTGGGCGCACACTTGCTGTACTGTGTCGCCGAGTTCTTCAAAACGCTGAATTAGCAGGTATTTGACTGGTTCTGTTTGGCAGTCTTTTAGCAGTTGCTGGAGTTGCTGGCGCCCTCCTAAGTCTTGGTAGGTGCGATCGACCTCTTGGCCCCAAATTTCGGCTGCTGGTGCGGCTTCTAGCAGCGGTTCGGTGTAAGAGTAGGCGATGATTTTCATCTGTTACTCGCTGAGTTCAATGATATTCCCGTCTGGATCTTGGGTAAATAATGCCGATCGACCTGACGCGCTCATTTGTACGGGGCAATTGTGAGCGATTAATTGCTCTTTGGCTGCCTCTAAGTTAGCCACAGCAAACGCTAGATGTCGATTGCGCCCCAATTTCTCATGGTCTACGGCATCTGGTATAATTGTTGCCGCTAGAATTAGGTGTATCTGGAAGTTACCGATTTGATACCAGATTCCGGAAAATTTTAATTCGCGATCGATTTTTTGCAGTCCTAATACATTGCTGTAAAAGTGTTGGGATTTTTCGAGGTTGGAAACGAGCAGGGCGCTGTGGAGGGCTTGATTAATTTGCATTTTTGTTTGGTATTTATTTTTGTTTTTATTTTAACCGCTGATGAACGCTGATTTGTTGATGTTGGTAGAATTTTTGATAGGATAACATTATTAGTCCCCCTTAATACCGTCACAAAAATTCATAAACTGTAGCTAGAGCTTTTAAAACGTAATTCCGTCCGTTGAAGATACCTATCTATTGTAGCATTTCTATTGAGCTGAGGTACTCTCGGCAGTTAATTAACAATTCCTCAATTCCCCAATCTCAAAGCAAAAAATGGAAGGGTGCATCTCAATGCAAGCGAATATATCCGTAGGGGCGAAGCATGACCGCAGTCAATATGAGATTATAACTAATAATTTATATGCGGTCATGCTTCGCCCTCTTCAAAAGTGAGATGCACCCTAAAATCTCAAATCTGAACCTGTACCTCATCTATCTGAGAAAAGCTATATGGCCTCAACTCTTTGGCAATTTCGCCTCCGCACCGCCCTCGTAGTTCCCTTTGTCCTGCAAATCGTTGCAGCCGTTGGCTTAGTCGGTTATCTTTCCTTCCGCAACGGACAACAAGCGGTAACGCATTTGGCTAACCAGTTAATGACTCAGGTGAGCGATCGCACTTATCGGCACTTAGATGATTATCTCTTAACTCCCCATCAAATTAATCAAATCAATATCGATGCGATCGAAACCAGATTGCTCGACATAAATAACTTAGATATTGCGGGACTTTATTTTTGGAAACAGGTGCAAGCATTCGATAATCTTGGCTTCATTTCCTATGGACTTTCAGATGGACGCTTCATTGGTGCTGGGCCAGTAAGACCGGGAGAAGGCATCAGCATTGCCGAAGTTTCAGCAAGGACAAACTGGAAAATTAACGCCCATTTAACCGACCGCCAGGGCAATCGAATTAAGGTAACACAGGTTGCTCCTTACGATACCGTGAAATTAGAATGGTACACTCAGGCAGCTCAAGCCGGGAAACCTATCTGGACTTCTGTTTATTCGCTAGATGAGCTTAACTTTATTGCTGTAGGGGCAATGCGTCCCATGTATGCCAAGGGCAAGCTAATCGGAGTGATCGGGGTCGATTTACAACTATCCAATATTACTACATTTCTGCACAACTTAAACTTTAGCAAATCCGGGCGAATTTTCATCATGGAACGAGACGGACAATTGATTGGAAATTCTGGCCCACAACCCTCTTTTATCAAGGTAAATAATCAAGTCAAACGCTTTAGCGCTCTCAACATCTCCGATCCTGCGATCCAAGCTGCTACTAAAGCGTTGCAAGAACGGTTCGGTAGCTTTAAAAATATTAAAAATAGCCAAAAAATTAATATTAAAATTAAAGGTGAAAATTACTTTGTCCTCGTTGCTCCGTGGAAAGACAAGTTTGGGTTGGACTGGCCGATCGTAACGGTGGTTCCAGAATCTGATTTCATGGATAAAATTAATGCCAATACCCGCACCACAATTCTATTGTGTGCGATCGCATTTACTGTGGCAACGGCAATTGGAATTTTCACAGCCCGCTGGATTGCTAGCCCCATTGAAGCCATCACCCAAGCTTCGGAAGACATGGCTAACGGCGCTCTCGACAGACAGGTAAAAACTAGCTCCCTCATGGAACTAAAAAAACTTGCCAACTCCTTTAACAGCATGGCAGGACAACTCAAAGAATCCTTTGAAACTCTAGAAGATAAAGTTACAGAACGCACCACTGAACTCGCCACAGCTAACGCCGAAATTGTGACGCTCAATCACCGACTAAAAGCCGAAAATATGCGGATGAGTGCCGAACTATACATCCTCAAACAAATGCAGCAGTTGATTTTGCCTAAACACCAAGAAATGGAGGCAATTGAAGACTTAGATATTGCCGGATTCATGGAACCAGCCGATGAAGTAGGTGGCGATTATTACGATATTCTCCAGACTGAAGGTGTGGTGACTATTGGCATCGGCGATGTCACCGGACATGGCTTAGAAAGCGGTATTTTGATGGTAATGACTCAAGCGGTTGTCCGCACTCTTCACGAAATGCCCGAATTAAATCCGGTGCGCTTTTTAGATATTCTTAATCGCACTATTTATCTAAATATTCAGCGCATGAATTCAGATAAGAATTTGACGCTTGCTATCCTCAATTATGCCAATGGCAAAATCTGCATCAGTGGCCAGCATGAGGAAACTATTGTCGTTAGAAAAAGCGGTCAAATCGAGCGGATAGATACAATGGATTTGGGATTCCCGATTGGTTTAGACGAAAACATTTCAGAGTTGATTGACCAGGTTGTAGTAGAGTTAGAACCGGGGGACGGGGTGGTGCTATATACCGATGGCATTCCCGAAGCCAGAAATATCAACAAAAAATTCTACGGAATTGAAAGACTCTGTGAAGTGGTTTCGATTAATTGGCATAAAAGCGCCGAACAAATTAAGCAATCAGCCATTGAAGATTTGCGGGGATTTATTGGAGAACAAAAGGTTTTTGATGACATTACCTTGGTGGTTCTTAAAAAAAAGGATTAAGTCCTGTCTATCCCATAGAGTGTTCTGGATACAATGTTGGTAATCTGAAAATGACACCAAATAGTCCCGATCGCCATTTATGTTTCATCGTTCAAGCCCAACATACTCGATCGCTATTATTGTACCCTTTCCGACAAAACAAATAGCGATGCACCAATAAATTTGTAGGGAATTCAACCAACAGGAAGCTGGATATCCCAGATGTGACTGGAACAGGCTCCCGCTTCCCGGAAGCAAGCACTTCAAAGATTTTTAACAAAATTCATGAGACGTGCGATGGTTAGCCCTCGACATATCATTATTTTTTGTCAAATCTTCCCGAAATCTTGGGAGCAGTAGTAAACTAATAAATAATGAACACAAACAAGTTTGATAGTGCTTAAACATAACTTACGCGCAGGCAGCCAGAAACCGGGTTTTTTTTACTACAATACAGAGGTTGTAGCCAGCAGATTAGGTAAAAAACCCGGTTATGAAGGTCAGAGTGCGTCCAGGACTCTTAAACCAAAAGCTGACTAGGATTTAGCAACTATGCTTCAAATATCAATTCCAGGCTACCGCATGAGCGAACAACTCTACTCCGGCACCCGAACCTTGGTTTATCGAGGTTTTTCGGAATCAGACAATCGACCAGTCGTCATCAAATTGCTCAAGTCTGAGTATCCGAATTTCACCGAACTGGTGCAGTTTCGCAATCAGTACACCATTGCCAAAAATATTGATAATTCCGGTATAGTCAAACATTTAAGTCTGGAAACATATCGTAACGGTTTTGCTTTAGTAATGGAGGACTTTGGCGGTATTTCTCTGGCTGAATACATCACCAACGATGCTTTTGGAGTCCAGGGTAAATTCACCAATCGCCTAGCCATCTTTTTGCAAATAGCCATTCAAATTTGCTCGACATTAGAAATAATATATCGCAGCGGCATTATTCACAAGGATATCAAACCACAGAATATTATAATCAACCCTACAACCAAAGAAATCAAACTTATAGATTTTAGCATCTCATCGTTTTTGCCTAAGGAAAATCAAGAAATCAAAAACCCCAATATCTTGGAAGGGACATTAGCTTATATGTCTCCCGAACAAACTGGCAGAATGAATCGTGGGATTGACTACCGCACCGATTTTTACTCACTAGGAGTAACTTTTTACGAACTGTTGACAGGACAATTGCCATTCCAATCTAAGGAGCAGATTGAGTTGGTTCACTGTCACATTGCTCGCCATCCAATTCCCCCGATCGCCCTAAATCCTGCCATCCCCCAAGTATTGAATGACATCGTGCTAAAACTGATGGCTAAAACAGCGGAAGCACGCTATCAAACAGCTTTTGGTATCAAACACGATTTAGAAAAATGCTTAAAAGAATACTCAGATTGTGGCACTATTCAACTGTTTGAATTAGGCAGCAGAGACATTTCCGAATGCTTTGTGATTCCAGAAAAACTTTATGGCAGAGAAAGCGAAGTTTCGAGCCTGTTAGCAGCCTTCGGGCGCGTTGCCTGTCTCCAGGAAAATCCCCCAGCATCCGATTTGGAGGTTTCCTCTTCTAACAGCCGAGAACCGCATAAAATCCCCCGTACAGCTACTACCGAAATCATGCTGGTAACGGGTTTTTCTGGGATTGGCAAAACCGCTGTGATTAACGAAGTTCACAAGCCCATAGTTCAGCAGCGGGGATACTTTATCAAAGGGAAATTTGACCAATTCAAGCGCGATATTCCCTTTTCGGCATGGGTACAAGCTCTGCAAAGTTTTATGCGGCAATTGCTGACAGAAAGTGCTGCTCGCGTTCAGCAGTGGCAAGCCCAAATTTTGTCAGCTTTAGGGGATAATGCTCAGGTAATTATTGATGTTATCCCAGAATTAGAACTGCTGATTGGCAAGCAACCTGTTGTACCGGAACTAGAACCAAATTCTGCACTAAATCGCTTCAATCTATTATTTCAAAAGTTCCTTCGTGTCTTTGCTACCAAAAATCACCCCTTAGTCATTTTCTTAGATGATTTGCAATGGGCAGATTCAGGATCTCTGAAATTAATGCAATTGTTGGTGGGCGAATCAGAAGGTCAACATTTGTTGCTAATTGGCGCCTATCGAGATAATGAAGTGTCCAAGGTTCATCCATTAATGCTGACTTTATCAGAGATTCGCAAGCTAGGTGGGGGTTCATCTTCTCTACAAAAACAGGGGAGCGCTCGCTCGGGCACTATAATTAATCAAATTACTCTCGCGCCACTTTCAATATTTGACTTGAATCGTCTGGTTGCTGATGCTTTAAGTTGTGCGATCGACAGAGCTCTTTCCTTGACAGAAATCATTTTCAAAAAAACTAATGGAAATCCTTTTTTTAGCAATCAATTCCTCAAGAAACTCCACGAAGATAAGTTAATCTATTTCGATTTTGCATCCCGATTGCCAGGGGGAGATAGGGGTGGTTGGCAGTGCGATCTTACTAAAATCAGAGAATTGGCAGTCAGCGATGATGTAGTCGAGTTTGTTGCGAATAACTTGCAGAAATTGCCGATCGCTACTCAAGATGTTTTAAAATTAGCTGCTTGTATTGGCTGCCAATTTGATTTAGAAACTTTAGCGCTAGTCTGCGAAAATTCTCAAATAGACACCGCAGCCTACTTGTGGAAACCATTGCAAGAAGGCCTAATTTTACCGCAAAGTGAAGTTTACAAGTTTTTTACAGACGATCGGGAGTCTGCACAATTGCCTGTTGCCGATCGTCAATTGCCAAGTTACAAATTTTTGCACGATCGCGTTCAACAAGCCGCCTATTCTTTGATTCCAGACGACGCAAAGCAGTCAACTCACCTAAAAATTGGCAGATTGCTGCTGCACAAGGGCGGGCACGCACCATCCACCGCCCCTACGGAAGATCGGATATTTGATATTGTCAACCACTTGAACATGGGAGTGGACTTAATTTGCGATCGCACCGAAAGACATCAACTAGCTTCCTTGAATTTAATTGCTGGGCGCAAAGCTAAAAATTCCACAGCTTATGCTGCTGCTGTTGATTACTTAACTACCGGCAGAAATCTGCTACCAGATGATAGCTGGACGAATTTATACGACTTGACGCTCGATCTTTATGTAGAAGCGGTTGCAGCCGAATATTTGAATACCAATTTCGATTTATCGCACCAACTGGCCCAAATAGTTCTATCTCGATCGCACAACCTCCTCGATCAATTCCGAGTTTACGAAGCGCAAATTCAGTCTTATATTGCCCAAAATCAGATGAAATCGGCAGTGGATACTGGATTGCAAGTTCTGGGAATGCTGGGTGTTGCTTTGGAAACACAACTGCCGGCGGTGGTGGAGATACCCGCTTTAGCTAATCTGGCAGAAATCAACGATCGTTATAAAATTGCTGCTTTGAGGGTTTTATGTGCGATCGCATCTGCCGCTTATCTAGCTAGTCCAGAACTTTACCCAGCCGTTGTCTTTACAATGGCACATATTTGCAGCAAATACGGAAACTCTCCACCTGCTAGTTATGCCTATGCTTGTTGCAGCTTAATCTGTCAAACAATCGGAGACATTGAATTAGGCTATCAATACGGTCAACTATCTTTGCAAGTATTAGATAAATTTCCCTCCACAGAATTTGAATCTAAAGTTATAATGGTCTACAATGCTTGCGTGAGACATTGGAAAGAACCTAGTCGAGCGACAATACCGTCTTTGATGTCAGCAGTCCACAGCGGTTTAGAAAGCGGCGATATCGAGTATGCTTGCTATTCTGCTATGTATCTTTGCATCTACAGCTTCTTTAGCGGTGAAGATTTAACATCTGTAGATCTAAAATACGACCAATATCTTGAATTAATGCTCAATTCCAAGCAAGAATATCAGACTTATTATACCCAGATATGGCGACAGCTAACATTAAATTTACAAGGATTAGCTGAGGACAAATGTCGGTTAGTTGGCGATAGTTTTAATGAAGATGAACTGCTGCCTGTTTTGCTAGCAGCCAATAATGTTTCTTCCCTCTTTGGAGTTTATTTTGCTAAATTGGTTGTCAACTATTTGTTTGGCGATCGCGAAAGTGCCGTGGAAAATGCCCAGCTAGCAGAGCAATATGTCGTTGGTGTCGGTTCGCTGATGATGGTACCGCAGCACAACTTTTACCATTCCCTAGCCCTGCTGGCGCTGTATCCCGATGCTGAGCCGATCGCGCGATCGCAATATTTGAGCCAAGTGAGAGCCAATCAGGAAAAAATGCAAACCTGGGCATTCCACGCACCGATGAATTACCAACACAAGTACGACTTAGTAGCAGCAGAAATAGCACGAATATTGGGAGACAGGCTCGAAGCCATCGATTTGTACGATCGCGCCATTGCTACCGCCAAACAAAACCAATACCTTCAAGAAGAAGCACTCTTCAGCGAACTTACAGCTAAATTCTACCTGGAATTAGGCAAAGATAAAATTGCCCGCGTCTATCTAACAGACGCTTACTACGCTTATGCTCGCTGGGGTTCCCAGGCAAAAGTCCATGATTTACAACAAAAATATTCCCAATTGCTCGGCCCCATTCTCCAACAAGACAACACTTTTTATACAGGAGAGACAATTGCTGAAACAATTGTGGCAGAGATTACTTCCAGCAGCCAAAATGTTTCCAATTTCCTCGACCTAGAAACAGTAATTAAAGCTTCTCAAGCCATATCGGGAGAAATCAATGTCGAGGAACTGCTATCAACCTTAATCCGAATACTGATCGAAAATGCAGGTGCATCCAAAGGCTCTCTGATCTTAGAAAGGGATAGTAAATTATTGATTGTTGCTAAATGTTTAGACAAACAGTCTTATTTGCCAAATATTCCAGTTTCTCAAAGCCAAGATCTTCCCATCACAGCCATTAACTACGTCTGGCGTACCAGAGAAACCTTGGTAATTAACGATATTGCTGTAGAAAATATCTTTGCAGCAGATCCCTACATTATTCAGCACCAACCCAAATCTGTATTGTGTACTCCCATTGTCAACAAAGGTCAAGCGATCGGCATTCTGTACTTAGAAAACAGTCTCGCCAGCGGTGCATTTACTGCTGATAGATTAGAAGTATTAAAAATCCTATCTTCCCAAGCTGCCATCTCCATTGAAAATGCTCTGCTCTATCAAACTCTAGAAGATAAAGTAGAAGAACGTACTGCCGAACTTGCTCAAGCTAATCAAGCAATTTCTGCCCTCAACCAGCGCCTCAAAAACGAAAATGTTCGGATGAGTGCAGAACTCGATATCATCAAACAAATGCAGCAGTTAATTCTACCAAAGCCAGCGGAATTAGCAGCAATTGCAGAGTTAGATATTGCAGGATTTATGGAAGCAGCCGATGAAGTTGGTGGCGATTACTACGACGTACTTTTTAATGATGGGGTGGTAACGCTCTGCATTGGTGATGTCACCGGACACGGACTAGAAAGTGGTATTTTGATGGTGATGACTCAAACGGCTGTTCGCACTCTCCAGGAAGTTAAAGAACTTGACCCTGTGCGCTTTTTAGATACCCTGAACCGCACTATTTATAAAAATATTCAGCGGATGAACTCGGACAAAAACCTGACGCTAGCTCTCCTCAATTACGCAGACAGCCAAATTAGTATTAGCGGTCAACATGAGGAAACTCTCGTAGTCCGAAAAGGCGGTAAGATTGAACGCATTGACATGATGGATTTAGGATTTCCCATAGGCTTAGATGAGGATATTTCAGATTGGATCGGTCATCTTTTAGTAGACTTAGAGCCGGGGGATGGTGTCGTGCTTTACACTGATGGCATCCCCGAAGCTAGAAATATCCACAAACAATTCTACGGCCTGGAAAGACTCTGTGCTGTGGTTTCTCAAAACTGGCATTTGAGCGCCGAACAAATCAAGCAATCTGCGATCGATGATTTGCGAAAATTCATTGGAGCGCAAAAGGTATTTGATGACATTACTTTGCTAGTATTGAAGCAACAGGGAAATCTTGTGCATAATTTATGATTGACGGTCATCAACCAGGTTTATAACATCGCTGTTTCATTGAGTGGCGAAGCATCGAAGCAGAAGCCGGATTTGCAGAGCCGCCCGTGTAAGTTATAGTAATGAACAGCGAGCGAGTGAAACAATTTTACGTTCCCAGATTCGGGAGTATAAATTATGAACCCCAAAATAAATTTAGCACAATCTACATCTACAGAATCACTCAATACCCAGCTACAGGATTTGATGCAAAAACTTGAGGAAGCCGAAGAGGAAAAAAATAGCTATGAAACTTTAGTAGACATTATCACGGAACACTCCACCGCTCTGGAAAAGCAGATCCGTCATAAAAATAGAGAAATGCAGACTTACATTCACCAGGTAAAAAAGGTGATAGATGCAGCTATTGCTGTGAAAAACAACAGCTTCGAGCCTCAGATATTGTCAGAGGTTGCAGCCCGCAGTGATGCACTCGGAGAACTGGCACAGGTGTTCTCGCATATGGTGCAAACGGTGAAAGCGCGGGAACAGGAATTAGAGAAACTTTTGCAAGCCTACGGACGTTTTGTCCCCGATGAATATCTCCAATTTCTTGGAAAGAAAAGCATTGTAGATTTCCAGCTTGGAGATCGCGTCAGCAAAGAAATGGCAATCATGTTTTCGGATTTGCGTTCGTTTACAACGATGGCGGAGCAAATGACTCCTCAAGAAAACTTCAATTTCATCAATACATACTTACAGCAAATTAGTCCCGAAATTCGCAAGCACAACGGTTTTATTGTCAAGTATATGGGAGATGGACTGATGGCAGTTTTTCCCGACGGCGTTGATGATGCTATTCAGGCGGGAATTATGAAGGTTGAACAGTTGCAAAAATTAAATCAAAGCCGTAAAATAAATGGGGAGATACCGCTGAATATTGGCATCGGTATCCATGTCGGTGATACGATGGTTGCAATTATTGGAGATGCCAATCGGATGCAAGCTGATGCGCTGTCCGATCATGTCAATCTCACGGCTCGTCTGGAAAGTTTAACTAAGTATTATGGCGTCTCTTTATTAATTTCAGGAGATGTGGTAAAACGTTTGAGTCAACCCGAAAAGTATCATATTCGATTTTTGGATCGGGCAATTGTCAAAGGTAGACAAGAAGCCATTACTGTTTGTGAGGTGTTAGATGTTGAAGTAGAACCTGTGCGATCGCTCAAAATTCAAACTTTGCCTATTTTTGACGAAGGTCTAGAACAATATTGTCAGGGAAATTTTGCTAATGCCCAAGATTGTTTTGAACATATAGTAGAGCTAAATCCTGCTGACAAACCCAGCCAAATTTACCTAAGACGCATCCAAGAATTGTTAGAAAAGAGTCTTCCCGCTAACTGGAATGGCGTCTGGAAATTTACCCAGAAGTGACATTGACACATTAACAGGAGGCAGAAAAATAATGACATCTGGAAGTTTACAAACTATGACACAAGTCTTTGGAGAATTCATCGACCAGTTTCCACCGGAACACGACTCCCTAGAACTTACATTTACGCCAAGTTCTCGCCCCATCAAGCAGCGCTGGCGCAACAATAGGGTATCGGCTCATTTTGTTGCCGATTATTTGTCCAGCTTTCTCCCGGTGGACGAGCAGGATGCTAGCAGCGAGAAACGGATTAAACAAAGTAAGGGAGCTGTGAGCTACATTGCTAATGAACTATTAGAAAATGCCATCAAGTTTACTGATGATAATTGCAATCATAAGGTAAGGTTTGGGATACACTTTATAGGAGAATCTGATGTGACTGCCGTAATTTTTGCCACTAACTATGTGCAGCAACCAGCGGCTAATAAATTGCAGGAATTCATTGCAGAACTGTTTAATTCCGACTCTGATGAACTATATTTACAGCAGCTTGAAAAGAATGCTGAATCTGAAAGTGAAACATCGGGACTGGGATTGCTGACGATGATTAATGACTATTCAGCTAAGATTGGTTGGAAATTTGAGAGGATCTCTGATGGTTCCAATATGCTAGCTATTACGACAATCGTTCAAATTAGCGTTTAATTTCAATTTTTTTAAGATTGACGAATTCACAAATGGATACAAGCCCCCCCCACACTTCTCAGTGGTTAACCCCAAATTTTAGACCGAAGTTGAACCTCCTAAATTGATCTGTGGAGTCAATCTCAAATCGAAAAATGGAAATCGACTGATTCTTTTGTCCCACAATAATTCACTCAGGAAACGACAAAACAATGGATATTCAGGAAATCAAAGGTCAAGACTACTGTATTCAATACGATCCAAAATCGGTGACAGTCTGTTTCCAAGGCGAACTCAGCTTAGATGGAGCGCCAGATTATAAGCCAATCGTCGATCTATTAGATGAGGTAGCTAATCCCGAACCGCCTACTATTACCTTGAACCTAACAAAATTGGATTTTGTTAATAGTTCTGGTATTAATATGCTGTCTAAGTTTGTGATTAGTGTACGGAAAAAGAAAACGATTCAACTTTTGGTAGTGGGTTCACAAGATGTTCCTTGGCAACAGAAATCTCTCAAGAATCTAGAAAAGCTATTGCCAACTTTGAAGTTACAATTGGAGTAGGTGATGTGTAATTTTTAAGCACAATTAATTATTTTCACGGGACGCCCGTGCCACACTTATTTTCACGGGACGCCCGTGCCACACTTATTTTCACGGGACGCCCGTGCCACAATTTATCATAAATTTGGATGCTTATCAACTGTTTAAGTTTGTTGTACTGGCAGTTCAATGATAAACTCGGTTCCCTTCCCCAATTCGGACTCGCACCTGAGCGTTCCTCGGTGATTTTCTACTAGGATTTTGTAGACAATAGATAATCCTAAACCAGTACCTTTACCGATCGCCTTGGTGGTAAAAAACTGCTCGAACATTCGTTTTTTTACCTCTGCTGTCATTCCCGATCCCGTGTCAGAAATCCTGACTCTGACGCAATCTAGCCCAGCGAGTTCTGTGCGTATCGAAATTCTTAGGGCTGGATCGGGCTGATTTTTTGCTGCCTCGTCCAAAGCATCGATCGCGTTACTAATTAGATTCATAAATACTTGATTTAGTTGTCCGGCATAACACTCTACACCAGGCAATTTTTCATAATTTTTAACTATTTGAATCTCGCGACGGTCTTTTTTAGCATTGAGACGGTTACGCAAAATTAGGATGGTGCTGTCAATACTGTCGTGCAAATCGCACAGGTTCATGTTAGTGTTATCTGTTCGCGAAAAGCTGCCCATGGATTTGACTATTTCGCGAATGCGATCGGAACCCATGTGCATGGAAGACATAACTTTAGGCAAGTCTTCAACTAGAAATTCGAGATCGATGTCTTGGATTTGATCTTTTATTTCGGAACAGGGGTTGGGATAGTGTTCTTGATATAGACGCAGCAGGTTCAGTAAATCTTGGGTATAAATTTCGGCATGGCTCAAGTTGCCGTAAATAAAACTAACTGGGTTATTAATTTCGTGGACGATACTTGCCATTAGGGCTCCCAGGGAAGACATTTTTTCGCTGTGGAGGAGTTGAGCTTGAGTTTGCTTGAGTTCGCGAAGTGCGCGATCGATTTGGGCTGCTTGAGCTTCGGCTTTGGAGGTGGCTGCACAGCTTTCTTGATAAAGTTCAACCTGTTTGAGGTCGATTTCAAATTGTTCGATTTCGCTTTCTTGCTGGTACTGACTCACGACGGCATCGAAAGCTGTTAACAATTCGCCACCGGCAGCTTCGATAATGTACTGTAGATGGGGATTCTCCTGCCTGAGTTCGGTGTCTGGAACTTGCACTAATGCTTTTATGCGATCGATATATTCGCGCAGTTGCTTGTCTAGATACAGCGGCGCCTCAAAATACATCGCTTTGACGGTGGGTGAAGGGGGACTCGCCAAGTTGATGCTGCTGTCAGTATGAATTAAATCGTGGTGAGATTTTTCCATAAGCTCGATCGCCTCTAACAAATTTCCGCGCAGTTTGGCTCTTTCTGGCGCATTCCCAGAGCCAACTAACCTCATGCAAAAAAATGCCGATCGCTGGGAAAGCATTCGCTGGCGGCCGCTGATGTTAATTACCGCTGCACTAACTTTTCTGGCTGTCGTAATTTCTTCCAGATTAAAGTAGTTTCTCAGTGCCGCCATTCGTAATACTCCAGAATCAACTAAATGTTTGTAGCTCGTGCTGATACAAGATTGTATAACCATAAAAAAAATTGTACAATACAGCAAGTAATATATGCTGTCTTTACTATTAAAGTAGTATACTTTAATACAATTATTTTTTATTGCTTGCTTGTAGCAGAAGAAAGAAGGAAAAAGAAGGAAAAAGAACAAGAATAAGCAATCAACTGCATGGGGAAAAGGCTATTCAGAGTGTTCTAACCGTCGAACGTGCCATATCATAATTTTCTAGAATTTCGCTTGTTGCAAAGGTTTTCTTAATTATCCAAAAATTTACTAATCAATTTTGCGATAATTTGAGCTTGAGTTTGCGGCAACCCGTGAGTGGCGTTGGGAATAATTGCTAACTCAGCTCCCGGTATCTCATTGGCGTAGGTTTGACAGTGCCATAGAGGAATTGTTTCGTCGCTATCTGCTGCAATGACTAAGGTAGGAATTTGCAATTTGTGAATTTCTTTTTCTACTGTGTCAACGGCGTCTTCTGGTCGCATCCGGCTCATTAAAAATGACCTTGCTACTGGTTGATACATTAGCTCCCTGCGCCACCCGGAAATTTCTTGCAATTTCTCACTTTTCCCCGCTAATCTAGCAAAAGGTTTTGCTAGCTGCAAGGCCCAATCAACGGCGGGTGTTTCCCACAGCAATGGTCGCAAAGCATCGTACTGACCGCAAAAACTGTCGTCCCGGATTCCCGCAGGTGCTGCTAACACTAAACTGCTGACAGATTTGGGATATTTTAGGGCGTATGCAGATGCTACCCAACCGCCAAAAGAATGTCCGATGATGCCGCATGGTTCGATGTTTAGTTGTTGTACAACTTGCCGCACAAAAGCAACTTCTACAGCTACGTCGTATTGGATTTGTGGTTTGCTGGATTCTCCAAAACCTAACATATCTAAACTGATGCACCGAAATTGAGATTGCAATAATTCAATTAAGGGTAGCCAGCAAGTCTTTTCTCCGAAAAAACCGTGAAGCAGCAATAAGGTTGGGCCGCTCCCGATGTCGAGGTAGGTGGCTGTTTGGCTGTGGCTATTGACAAATGTACTTAATATGTGCTTGTGTGCTACTGCTTGAGACTGCATGGGCGATCGACTCCTGATCAGAAGGAAGAAGGAAGAAGGAAGAGGGAAGAAGGAAGAGGGAAGAGGGAAGAGGGAAGAGGGAAGAGGGAAGAAGGAAGAAGGAAGAGGGAACAGTGCCCTTCGGCTTCGCTCTAGGTAAAAAGAGGGAAGAGGGAAGAAGGAAGAGGGCTTTTTTTATTGTCGTGAGAGAAGGAAGAAGATATACACGGCAGGCTTGAGCGCGATCGGCATTTTACTTTTAATGAGGTGGATTTACTTAATTTAAGCAATACTTGTAAATAATTGTAACAAAAGAGCAGTCCAAAGGTTAAACTTCATTACAGAGTACAGAATTAGAAATAGAGCGTGATAGTCTCTATTATTATTTCAAAAATACTGCAAACTCAAAGCAGGAGAACACTTTGAACTCTACTTTAAAACGTTACCCGGCTTGCTCCCTGCGCGAAGATGTCAGTGAGTACGTAGCACACCTACAGCTTCACATGACTTTACAAGCTCGAAATTTGCTCCCTACGATTACTACTGCTAAGGACAGCCGCGAACAACTGTTGCAGCAGACTCAGGCTCATTTTGAGAAGCGTGTTTCTCGCCAATCTCTTTAAAGAATTTTTCGGTTTCCCAATTGTTACGATCGCCCGCTATCCACCAATCACCGGACATAACTGGACAACCAGTACCTAAAGGTGAAGAGATAGCCAGCCTCAGTTACAACTACGTTTTGAGGGTGATGACACCTACAGGTACTTTCCAGCTTGCAGCTCTG